>CAWISY010000200.1:0-27416 GCA_963838455.1 Bryobacterales bacterium | reverse complement strand
GACCAGCAGCAGGCGCACGCCGCGGCCATCGGCTGGCTTGGGCGTGTAGACGGCCGGCGCTTGCGCCTCGGCGCGCATGGCGCGGAAGAATGCCGTGGCCTTGAGCCGGGTCTCGCGCTCCTCGGCTTCGGGGATGGAATCGTAGAGCAGGGTCGCGCCGGCGCTGTAGCGGGCCATCCCGTCGCGCAGGAAGATGGTCCGGATAGTGATGCCGGTATTGATTTCGCCGTCCATCGAGATCATGCCGACGCAGCCTGCGTACCAGCCGCGCGCGTTCTTTTCCAAATCCTCGACAGCCTGCGCGGCCCACTTCTTGGGCGCGCCGATCATGGTCACCGACCACATGTGCGTCAGCAGCGCGTCCAGCGAATCGAAGCCGTCGGCCAGCATGCCTTCGACATGATCCACGGTATGAAACACGCCGGCGTAGGATTCGATCAAGCGGCGGTCCAGCACCCGCACAGACCCGGGCACGCACACCCGCGACTTATCGTTGCGGTCGACGTCGGTGCACATGGTCAGTTCCGACTCTTCCTTGAGCGAATTGAGCAGCTCCTTGATGTTGGCCGCGTCGCGCATAGCGTCGCCGGTGCGGCGCGCGGTGCCGGAGATCGGACAACTGCGGATGCGCCGGCCTTCGGCGCGCACGAACATCTCCGGCGAGGCTCCAATCAACTGCTCGTCGCCAAACTGGAGGAAGAATTCGTAGGGACTGGGGCTGGCCTTTTGGATGCGCTTGAACAGCTCGGAGAAGCTGCCGGAATAGGGCGTGGAGAAGGTCTGGCGCAGCACCACTTCGTAATAGTCGCCGCGGCGCATGCCTTCGCGCACCTTCTCGACATTGGCCATGTACTCTTCCGGCTCGTGATCGCAGGTGATGGGAGCCGGCGGAAGGGGCTTGATCTTGGGGACGCGCGCGGCGGTGCGTTTGACGCCCTTGGTGGTCGCCGCAGCGCCAGTGGTGGCCGCAGCGCTCGAAAACTCGTAGGAATAACGGTCGATCTGCTCCTTCTTGCGATCCATGAAGTAAATCTCGTCGCACAGGAACAGGCGCAGATCGTGGCTGCGCTCGCGCGGGAGCTTGAGCTTGATCGGATCGAAGCGGAACAGGAGGTCGTAGCCGAAAGCGCCCACCAGGGAGAGCCGGTCCGCCAAGGGATGGTTGAACTCGGCAATCAGGGCGCGGATGATCGAAAACGCGGAAGGCTGTTTGCTCCGCTGCTCCTCCGGAAACAACGCCGGCAATGGTTTGAGCGTGCCGCGCAGGGTTCCGTTTTCGAGCGTGCAGGATTCCCAGTGAGGATGCGGCGCCAGCGCCGGCGCCAGCAAATGGTTGAGGATTTCTCCGCGCGAATTGAGCGGGATGAAGATCACCTCGCGGTCGCGCGCGGAGATCTCGAGCGGCGGAGCCAGCGCTGCGATGTCCCAACGCGAATACCGTCCCGGAAATTCATAACCGGAAGAAAGGTAGATGCCGCGTTGCGTGTCGAGCTTGTGCAGCAGCGCGTCCAAACCCTTGCTAAAGGAGATTTTGGAATGCGTGCGCTCGACGGCAATGCCGCTGGGCGTTGTATAGTTTTCGGGACTCATAAGAAACCTGCGGAGGGTGACTTTTAGAATATCATGTGGCCATGGCTCGCATCGCGCATGTGGCATGGGCGGCGTTGACGCTAGCGACAGTTGGGGTGGAGGGCCAGGCTCCGGCAGGCCCGGGGGGTGCCCAAGCAGGGCTTGCCCAATTCGACGTGGCGTCGATCCGGCAAATCGAGCCGCCATTTCCGACTGGCGGAGGACCGTGGACCGTCATCCACGGGCAGTTTAAGGCTGCGACCGCATGGCCGCGGGGAGTGATCGCCTGGGCGTATGACGTTCTCACGGCGCAGGTGCGGGGCGGGCCGGCGTGGCTCGATTCGGAGCGCTACGATTTCGACGCGAGGTCGGACCAGAAGGACGCGGGGCCGAAGCAGGTGCAGGTGATGTTGCAGGCGCTGCTGGCAGACCGGCTGAAGCTGGCGGTGCACCGGGAAACGCAGGAACTGCAGGTGTACACGCTGACTATCGGAAAGAACGGGTCGAAGATGGAGGTCTCCAAAGACGGCTTCAAGAACTACATCAATTGGACCGGTCCCGGCCAAGTGGAGTTTACCGAATGCAACATGCTCGGGTTGATTAACGTCTTGACGGGCATGCTGGGCGCTCCGGTGATCGACCAGACCGGCCTGAAGGGACAGTACACCTTTAAGTTGGAGTTCACCGATCCGCGTCTTCTGACGGCAGGCCAGCCTGCGGGCGAATCACGTCCGGATCTTTTTACCGCAGTGCAGGATCAGATCGGGCTCAAGCTGGAGGGCAAGAAGGCGCCGGCGGAAGTCCTGATCATCGACCACATCGAGCGGCCCAGCGCGAACTAATTAGAAATGAAACCCGACGGTCCCGGTCACCGCACGAGGGCTGACGTAGTGGGTGCCGCTGAACGTCGACAGGAAGTTGTACAGAGCCTCGTTGTTGGTGATGTTGACCACAGTGACGCGGGCGCTCCACTTGCGCTTGTCGCCGTGAAACAGATTGTCGTCGCCGATGGCGATGTCCACTAAGTTGCGGGAAGCGGTGCGCGGCGGATTGTGGTCGTCGTTCTCGGTGCCGGGCGCGGGAATCTGGAGAAATTTCGATCCGAACATTGTCGCCGGACACAGACCGTTGGGACTGATTGGCATGGTCGGAGTAGCGTAGACGCTTCCACAAAAGAGACCGGCTTCGTATTGTTGATCCGGTGTCAGATAGGACGCGTCGATGAGGGAATCCGAGCCGTTGGGACCGTTGACGCAGTTGCCTCCCGCGCAAGGCGCGTTTCCGGCGACTAGCCCGCTGTCGTAGCGCCAGTTCACGCTGATCCAGGGACCGCGTTTCCAGGGTTGATATTGCAGGTGCGTGGTCTGGTTGAACCGTTCGTCATGGTCGATGCGAAACACTTCGCTGCCGGTAGGAGTGGCGCCGATGCCGGACAGTTGCGGCTCAAAAAATCTCGCAGCCACGCTGGACATCACGATGTAAGCCGTGAGTCCATGGAAGTCAGGCATGGTGCCGCGGAGAGCGAAGCCGGGAATCTTGGAATGGGTCCACTCGATGGGGAAGGTGATCGGGGTATTGCCCAACACGCTGAAATCATAAGCGCCATGCGTGTACTTCCAGATATATTCGCCGTCCAGCACAAAATATCTTCCGAAGACCTGCTGCAGGCCGGCGTGAAACTCATTGCGCACGCCCGGAGCCAGCGGCGCGGTGGCGATGCAAGGGCTCACGGTCGAAGACATGATGGCGTTGATGACCGGGTTGGCGCATCCTTCGCTCGACAGAACCAGGTTTTCGTTGAAAGGAGTCTCCAGCGTGCGGGCGTAGGAGACGCGCAGCACGGTGTGCGTCGGCTTGACGTTATAGGAGATCCCCAGCCGTGGCTCGGCCTGGGTGGCCTTGGTGATGCCCTCGTAAATGTCGCCGCGGATTCCCAGATTGAAGGTCCAGTTGCGAAGGTTGATGGTGTCTTGCGCGTATAAGGCGACCTCGCGAATATTGGCGTGGCCGTTGAAGGTGTATTCACCGCTGGTCGAGCTGGGGCAGCCGTCGGAGGCGGGAAGCGGCGCCGTGCGCGTCAGATCGTAGCAGGCCAGCAGCGGGCTGAAATTGGGATTGGGCTGCAGCGCCCCGGCGCAAGATGCGGGATTGGTCAGCAGCGGATTGAGGTTGGGCGTGCCGTTTGAATTCAGGCAAACCGCGTTGAGAGTCGGGTCGACAACGCCGAGAGCATCGTTTTCCGTCAGAATTGTGTCGGAATAATTGGCGCCGATTTTGATGTTGTGCGCGCCTTTTACATACGAGACGTTGGATCGCAAGCCGAGATCGGTCAGCCGGCGATTCTGTCCGATACTCTGGAGCTGCAGATCCGGCGTCAGATCGGAAAAGGGATCGCGGCTGGGGTAGTAATTGTACAGGTCCTGGCGCGCGTAACCGCCGAAGGTGAACACCGTGAACGCATTGACCAGGTGCGTATAGCTGGGCGAGATGTTGAAGGTGCGGATCTGCGAGCGCTGATCCTGCGCCCCCACCAACTGGCCGTTCGGGCCGATGCCGTTGCAAGTCGCCGAGTAGCTGAAGTACTGGACGCAATCCGGGCCGGACCAGGCCGTGGCGTCCTGGGCGTCGTAAGAGTTCGGCGTCTGAAACCAGGAGCGCGTATAGCCGAAGTTGACCGTGATGGTATCCGCCGTGGAAGGTTTGATATCAAAACGGTCGAACAGGTTGCCCTGGTTGCCGTGGTCGTGCATGGTGGTGAATTCGGGGGTGTCCAGAAAGCGGCTGGTGTCCATGCCGTTCACTGAGATGAAATTGCCCCAGGATTTGCCGCCGTAGATGAGATCCGCCGCTTCGTTATAGGTATTGAAGGAGCCGAAGCTGGTGGTGAAATCGCCGTGGGGCTCGGTCGCACCCAGGCCGGAGCGGGTGGTGACCACAATCACCAGGCTGGTTTTATCGCCGTACTCGGCCGGCGGCGCGCCTTCGATCACTTCCATGGACTGCACAGCGTCGGAGGGGAGCTGGTTGGAGAAGACCTTGCTCTGCTGATCGGTGATCGGCTCGCCATCGACCGAAAACGAGTTCGAGGCATGATCGCCAAGGCCGTGAAACATGCCGTTGGAATCGGCCGCGACTCCGGGCGAAGCCAGCGTCACCAGCGAGCTGAGCGAGGAAGAGGAGCTTTCGAGCGGCATCTTGTCGAACAGCGCCCGGTCGACGTCGGTATGCGTGACCGGGTCGGCCTCCACCAGGTCGCCCGCTTCGACGACATCGACGGTTTCTTTCGATGCGCCGATCTGCAGCGTCAACGGATCGAGCTGCAAGGGGACGGAAGCCTTAACGTCGGCGTCGGTCTCCGCGGTCTGAAATCCGCTGGCGGTGACGCGCATGTGATAGGGGTTAATCGGGACGTTGTCGAACTCGAACGCGCCCATGGCGTTGGTCTGCTTTTTCTGGTTGTAGCCGGTGACGGGATTGCGGATTTCGACGGTTGCGTTGGGGATCGCAGCGCCGGAGGGATCGAGCACGGAGCCGCGGATGGTGCCGGAATTGGCATTGCCGCCTTGCGCCCGCAGGACGCCCGGAAGCGAAAGAGCCAAAAGGGGGAAACACGCCAGCACGACTCGAGCCAGGGCCGTGCAACCGGGGAATCTCATTTTACGATTGTGGGGCGGGCAGGTGTGCTTCCCCTAGCAGAATCTGATGAGCGGGCTGTTTCTTAAGGCGAATGAACTTGTATTCCCCATGAGCGGACCTACCATTTCAGGATTTCCCGAACCGCGCGCGCCTGGCGCTTGCTGGCCACGAACTCCTGCGCGTTGCTCAGAGTAATGAGCCAGCGCTGGCTGCTCAGAGCGCTCATTTTCCGGATGTGATCGAGATTGACCAGCGCGTTGCGATGAATGCGCCGGAACGCCGCGGAGCTCAGCCGCTCCTCCAGAACCTTGAGCGTCTGCGTGGCCATGTACTTGTGCTTGCTGGCGAAGATCCAGACGATATCGCCCTCGGCTTGAAACGCGCAGATTTCGGAGGCGTTCAGCAGGAAATATTCCTCGCCGATGCGCCCCACCACTTTGCGCGCAGGGGAGTGGTTCGGCGATCCGGCGGAACCGGAGGCGATTGACGCAGAAGCCCGCTGCTCCGCCACTTCCTGAAGCTGCGCGAGCTTCTCGGCCGCGTCCTTTTGATTCACCCTGCGGGCGCGGTCGACGGCTTCGGCCAGGCGCGCCTGCGCCACCGGCTTCAGCAGATAATCCACCGCACCTGCGTCGAAGGCCTGGATGGCGTAGCTGTCATAGGCGGTGACGATGACGATCACCGGCATGCGCGGGCCGGCCTTGAGCTGCCGCACCACTTCGAGACCGCCCATCAGCGGCATTTCCAGATCCAGCAGCACCAGATCGGGGCACTTCTCCAGAATCGAGGCCAGGGCCGA
The DNA here is from genome assembly GCA_963838455.1 of Bryobacterales bacterium. Classification (GTDB taxonomy): domain Bacteria; phylum Acidobacteriota; class Terriglobia; order Bryobacterales; family Bryobacteraceae; genus Palsa-187. The sequence goes on along the minus strand of CAWISY010000200.1, from coordinate 21,412 downwards.
GCTGCCGGTATCGGCTTCGCCGACGATTTCGACGCCCGGAAGCGTTTCCAGCTCCTCACGCAGGATCTGCCGCGCGATCGGCTCGTCGTCGGCAATCAGGGTTCGGAGCGTCATGCTAAGGTTCGGAGCGTCATGCTTGTGCTGAAGAGCTTAGTTGAACATCCTCAATTGAACGCCGGGAACACCGAGGTCTGGTAGGAGAAGCTGAGAAAACCAAGGTTCAGACCGGGCGCTGTGAAGCTGCCGGGGAGCAGCGCCGGCTTGAAGTCGACCTCCGCGTAGCCGCCGCTGGGAAGCGCCAGCAGCACGCTGGGCGGAATGGTAAACGTCCCGGCGCTGGCGGGCACGATGCACTGGAACGCCGCGCCCGGGCTCGCAGTGGCAGTAGCGGTAAAACTGACGCCGCTGAGATAGACATTGTAGTTGGCCGCCGCCGATCCGGGCGTCCAGGTGATGGTCAATCCGTTGGCCCTGGTTACGCCGGACGTGAGCAGGCTGGCCTGATTCGGGTTGGGCCAGGTCGGGGCCGGCGCTACGATGTCGAAGCCGGTGGAAAATTTGCTGATGTCCCGGCCGCCGCTGGCGGAGAACGTATATTGGCCGCCGGAGAAATAGGTCCCGGTGGCGCTGAAGACGGCCTCGTAGGTCTGCGGTGTGCCTCCCTTGTCGGTCATGGCGAGTGGCGCCCCCCCCGGACCGGTGACGCTGAGCGAGCCTGGATCAGCGCCGCCTAAAGCAGTGAGCAGCGCCGGATTCGGACCCGTGCTGGAGTTTGCTGGGAACGCAATACAGGTTCCCACTGGCGGCGAGTCGAGCGAGGTGACTACGGTGGGCAGGGTCGACTGCTGGTTATAGTTCACCGAGTACTGCCCGAACGCAGCGATTCCGTAGTCTTGGTAAAAGACACCCGAAGAGTTGACGGCGGCGATCTGGCGCCCCAACTGAACCGTCCCCAGAGTAATGGGCCCGGTTGCGGTGGTCAGCGCCGAGACCATCGCGCCGGTGAAAGCCGCATTGGACGGGGTGCACGACCGGCTGGAGGTTCCAATCGGCATCAAGGTGGTGTTGCTCAGCAGGGTCCCAAGCTGGAGCACGACGGGCACGGCACAGCCGGTGGGAGTGTTGCTGGGCATGGTGAATTGAATCTGATCCTCCCCGATGCAGCAGCCGGAGCGGCCCTGATAGGAGACATTGGAACTCGGCACCTGGACGCCGCCGATCCACAGCGTGAGTGGAGTATTGATGGCTTGGCCCAGGCCCGCTCCGGAAGCGTCGCTTCCACTGACCGGTCCCAAACCGGTGGCCCATAGAGTGATCACGTCGCCGGGAAGCGCCGCACCGGTGTAGGTGTCGGCGCCAACACAGTTCGGCTGGCCGCTTGCGGGGCAGGTATCGGCCGGGGAACCGGGAGCCCCGGTTCCGGGCTCGGCCGAAACCAGGCTGTAGTCCGGATAGGTGGCGATGGCCGCGCCTTGTCCGTTCTGCGGGATGGTGAAAAGTCCGATGTTGTTCTGGACCACGTTGACGGTGAACGTGCTGCTGGCATTGCCCTGATAGGTCACCGTGAGCGTGCCGGAGCCGGTGGGAGTATTGGACGGCAGCAACGCCGCGACCTGCCCGGCGGAGGTGTAATACATCAGCGCGTTCACCGTGGTGCTGCCGACCATGACGCTTACCGTGGTGCCGTCCAGGTTCGGCGATTGAAACGGGGCAGTCGCGGTGTCCAACGTCACCGGGCCCATATTGTCGCCCTGCACCACAAAGATCGAGCCCTGGGCCAGGCCGGAGTTCGGCAGTCCTTGCACGACGTTGCTGGCGGCGTTAAAAACGTTGTTGATGACCGGGGCTTGGCCGGCGGCGATTCCCGCCACAAGCACCAGGAGGGGAACTACTTTAAGGGATCTCATCTGAAGCATCTTAAAAAGTGCGAACTTCATTATAAGACGGAGTTTCTCGCCTGCCGGTTGCGCCTGTGAATGGGCCGGGCCACCGCTTCCTCTGGTCGCGGCTCGGTAACGTGCTGCATCTACTGAGCCGCCAGCGAGCGGTCTTGCTCTTACTAGAGAGCCACAGCCGAGCTTGATCGCAGCAGCTCTTCAGCATAGAGCGCTCCGGCGGGCGTTTCTTCGTGCTTGAAGAAGGCGTAGACGTCACGGCCGGATTCAAGCATGCGCTGCGCCCGCTGCGCGATTTCCGCCCGGTCCTCGGCCGTGTAATCCGGTTTCCGCAAACGCACGTAGACGAATCCGGCGGTCAGCACTTCCGGCGCTTCGAACTTTTCGGATTCGGCTTTTTGGGATTCAGCAACGCACAGCGCTACGCGGTGCTTCTCGATCAAGGCGTAGATCTCCGGCACGAGCCAGGAGGCGTTGCGAAACTCGAAGGCGCAGCGAATGTCCTCGGGGAGTTTTTCTAAGAAAGCCGCCAGTGTGGCGGCATCGGCCTTGAAGTTCGGAGGTAGTTGGAACAGGACCGGGCCCAGGCGCCGGGTGGCGCGTAGAGGGTCGATGGCCTTGAAGAACACTTCGATGAATTCGGATTCCTTCAGGCGCAGAATATGGGTGATGCGCTGGTGGGCTTTGAGCGCGAAGACGAATCCTTCCGGCGTGGCCTTCATCCAATTTTCGAGGGTTGAAGCCGAGGGCAACTGCCGGAAGGTGTAATTGATCTCGACCGCGTTGAGCCGGGTGGCGTAGTGTTTGAGGAAATCCTTCTGCGCGAGCTTGGCGGGATAGAAGTCCGGCTTCCAGGCCGGGTACGCGAAACCGGAAGTGCCTGCATAGAGCGAGCTCATACCTAGTAGGCTAAAAGAATGGGACCAGGAATGGGTGCGATGGGACATGGCGAGAGGCGGGCCGGGTTGCCGCGCCCGCAAGCCACGGGGGCGAAGCCCTCCAAGCACAGCCAGTCCGAACGATTCCGCGAGCTGTGGCCGGACATCAAGGAAATGATCAAGCCCCGCCGCGGGATCTTCGCGATGGGGTTCGTGCTGATGGTGATCAACCGGCTCTGCGCGGTGGTGTTGCCGCTCTCGACCAAGCCTCTGATCGATCGAGTCATCAATCAACACCACGCCGAGCTGCTGGGGCCCCTGGTTGGCGCAGTTCTCGGCGCCACCATCGTTCAGGGCGTGACCTCGTTTTCCCTCACCCAATTGCTTTCCAAGGCTGGGCAGCGGCTGATCGCCGAACTGCGGCGGAAGGTTCAAGAGCATGTGGGCCGGCTGCCGGTCTCCTATTACGACGCGAACAAGAGCGGCGTGCTGGTGGCTCGCATCATGAGCGACGTCGAGGGCGTCCGCAACCTGGTGGGCACAGGTCTGGTGGACTTCGTCGGCGGCCTGCTTACGGCGGTGATCGCGCTGGTGGTGCTGGTGCGCATCAGCCCGCTGATGACGGCGCTGACCATCTGCTTCGTGCTCGCCTTTTCCGGCACGCTGAAGCAGGCCTTCGCCAAAATCCGTCCGATTTTCCGCGAACGCGGCAAGATCAACGCCGAGGTTACGGGAAGGCTGACCGAATCGCTGGGCGGGGTGCGCGTGGTGAAGGGTTACCACGCCGAAGAGCGCGAGGCCGAGGTTTTCGCGGGCGGCGTGCAGCGGCTGCTGGACAACGTCCTGAAATCGCTGACGGCGATGTCGCTGATGAGTTTGTCGGCCACGGTGCTGATGGGATTCGTGGGCGCGGTGGTGTGGTTCGTCGGCGCGCGGCAGGTGCTGGCCGGGCACCTGTCGCTGGGCGACCTGATGACCTTCGTCGCGTTCCTGGCGTTCCTGATCGCGCCGGTGATGCAGGTGGTGAACATCGGAACGCAGTTGACCGAGGCCTTCGCGGGACTGGAGCGGACTCGTGAAGTGATGCGGGAGCGTCAGGAGCATGAGGATCCGCGCCGCGCCACGGCTCTGGGCACCATCCGTGGCGAAGTCGAGTTTTCGACACGTCGGATTTTCCTACGAGGCCGGCAAACAGGTGCTGCTACGACGTGAGCTTCCGCGCGCAGCCGGGAACAGTTACCGCTCTGGTGGGACCGTCGGGCTCCGGAAAGTCGACCATCATCAGCCTGATCTCGGCGTTTCACACGCCCAGTGAAGGCGCCATCACCGTGGACGGCGTAGACCTTTCCACCGTTCGCCTGGAGTCTTTCCGCACGCAGTTGGGAGTGGTGCTGCAGGATACCTTCCTGTTCGATGGATCGATTGAAGAGAACATCTCCTTCGCGCGCCCCAACGCCACGCATGAGCAGGTGCTGGAAGCCTGCCGCATCGCGCGCGTGGATGAGTTCGCCGAACAGTTCGAGAAGAAATACGACACCATTGTGGGCGAGCGCGGCGTGAAACTTTCTGGTGGTCAACGCCAAAGGGTCTCCATCGCGCGCGCGATTCTGGCTAATCCGCGCATTCTGATCCTGGATGAGGCGACCTCCAGTCTCGATTCCGAATCCGAGGCTCTGATTCAGGAAGGCTTGAAGTACCTGATGAAGGGCCGCACCACTTTCGTGATCGCACACCGGCTATCGACGATCCGCAGAGCCGACCAGATTCTAGTCGTCGAGGGCGGCAGAATTGTCGAGCGCGGCACCCACGAGGAACTGTACGCCATGGGCGGACGCTACTGGGATCTGTACACGCGCCAGCATGGGCTGGAGGCGAACCTGTTTCTGGCTCCCGGCGAAGGCGATTCGGTGGACCAGAACGGCGCGGCCAAAGGCGAGCCCAAGGAAGTGGGCGCGATTACTCAGGCGATGCGCCTGATCCGGGGTTAAGTTACCGCCTCGACTATTCGCTCAACACGCAGACGTCGGGAAGATTGCGATAGTCCTCGTCATAATCGAGCCCATATCCAACCACGAATTCGTCGGGTATCTGGAAACCGACGTAATCCACCTGCACCGGGCGCTGGCGCCGGTCGGGCTTGTCGAGCAAGGTCGCGATGCGCAAGGACCGCGGCCGGCGCTGCCGGAACACCTGCACCAGGTAGCTGAGCGTGATGCCGCTGTCGACAATGTCCTCCACCACGATGACGTCGTGGCCCTCCACCGAAACATCCAGATCCTTGGTCAGCTTGACCTCGCCCGACGTGGTCTTGCCGCGGCCGTAACTGGAGATGCCCACAAACTCGATGCGCGCGGGAGTTTTCATGGCGCGCGCCAGGTCGGCGAGGAAGAAGCAGGCGCCTTTGAGGATGCCGACCAGGTAGACCGGGCCTCCCGGATAATCGCGGTCGATGCGGGCAGCCAGCTCGTGGATGCGCGCGTCAATCTTCGCGGCTGGGAGAAGAACGCGCAGGGTCGACATAATTTTCGCATTGTACCTTTGTTAGGGGGCGTAGTACGATACCGGTAGGGAGACTCGACTGGCGCGCGCGAAAAAGCTAGCGGAACCGGAACCGATGTGGCGGGAGGCCGTGAGGGCGGCCGACGCGAAGCAGGCTAAGGAAATCCGGATTCTGGATCTGCGCGATGTGAGCTCCTTCGCCGACTTCTTCGTCATCTGCAGCGGCTCCAACTCACGCCAGATCCAGGCCATCGCGGATGAGATCCATCTGCGGCTGAAGAAAAAAGGCGAGCTGCCCAACAGCATCGAAGGCTATACCAATGCCGAATGGGTGCTGATGGATTACGGCGACTACCTGATCCACGTGTTCACGGAGAAGGCTCGCGCGTACTACGATTTGGAGCGGCTCTGGCGCGACGCCCGCGTGGTGGCCGGATAGGCCCGCCTCGAAACTTCCGCGAACCGGACTTGCATGAAGAAAATTGGCTTTCTCTCATTCGGCCATTGGACACCGTCGCCGCAGTCGCGAACGCAATCGGCGGCTGACGCGTTGCTGCAGTCCATTGACCTCGCCGTCGAGGCCGAGCGCCTGGGAATGGACGGAGCGTACTTTCGCGTTCATCACTTCGCACGGCAATTGGCGTCACCGTTCCCGCTGCTGGCCGCGATCGGCGCTAGGACGCAGCGCCTTGAAATTGGCACCGCGGTGATTGACATGCGATATGAGAACCCGCACTATATGGCGGAGGATGCGGGGGCTGCGGATCTCATCGCTGGCGGGCGCCTGCAGTTGGGAATCAGCCGCGGCTCTCCCGAACAGGTGATCGAGGGGTGGCGTTATTTTGGCCACCACCCGCTTGAAGGCGAGGACGATGCAGGCATGGGCCGGCGGCACGCCGAAGAATTTCTCGATCTGCTGGGCGGCAGGGGCTTCGCTCAGCCGAACCCGCGTCCGATGTTTCCCAATCCGCCAGGGCTGTTGCGTCTGGAGCCGTACTCGGAAGGATTGCGCGATCGTATCTGGTGGGGGGCGGCGACGAATGCTACAGCCGCTTGGGCCGCCAGGCTCGGAATGAATTTGCAATCCTCAACCCTCAAATTCGACGAGACCGGTGAGCCGTTCCACATCCAGCAAGCCGCGCAGATTCGCGCTTTTCGTGCAGCCTGGAAGGAGGCTGGCCACGCCCGCACTCCGCGCATTTCCGTTAGCCGCAGTATCTTTGCCTTGATCGACGATCGTGATCGCGCCTATTTCGGACGAGGAGTTCAGGAACAGGACCAGATCGGCTATCTTGAGCAAGCCACAAGAGCGATTTTCGGCCGGGGCTACGCAGCGGAACCGGATGTTTTGATCGAACAGCTTAAAAAAGACGAGGCGATCGCGGAGTCAGACACGCTATTGCTAACGGTCCCAAACCAACTGGGCGTTGCCTACAATGCGCATGTCCTGGAGGCCATTCTGACTACCGTCGCCCCTGCTCTCGGTTGGCGCTGAGACGTCAATTATCGGTCGGAATCTCTTCGGCGTGATCGACGACGATCACATCGAGTTGGACCGTGCTCTTCACCAGCTTCAGCCCGTACTCTTGTTCGAGCCCGCTCTCGATTCCGCAACTCGCGCAGGGCGGTTCGCCGGACTCGAACTCTACGTTGAAATCGTACTTACCAGTGAGCCCAGTCTTGTCAATCACCGGATGCCCGGCCAATTGGTCGAGCATACCCGCCACCTGCTGGAGCGTGAGCGCTTTGGCAAGCAGACGGCGAGGCCCTGTACCGTCGAGCACCCCCCACTCTGTGGCGGCGTAATATCGGTCGAGCACGGGGTCCCGGCCCATGGCGGTCTCCTTCAGCTTGGACGGTCCCTTGGGCAGCGTCAGCTCTTCTCCTTGAAACACCTTCGATTCGTGGTGAATGACCACGCCGAACCGTTCTTTGAGCAGGTTCTGCCACATGAGTTGACTTGCTCTTTGGTCGCGCCTTCCGGCACCTTCGCGATAATCACATAGCCCTGGGAATCGAGCCATGCAGGGCCGCTGATTTGGTAGGGCTTCACATCGTAGGCGGTCACGAGCAGCCACTTCAGCGGCGAGCCTGACCACGTGATCTGTCCGGGGTCCGTCGTCCCGGGACCGCCGGTTTCCCCGGAGTAGTTTGTGACGGACTGGGGCCTTGGCTTCACCGACGCCACCTCGAACCGTGGGGGCGCGGTCGTTGGAGGAGGGACAGCCTGCTGAGCCCAGATGAAGGGCGCGCCGAGGATGCCAACGAAGAGGGGGCCGGCCGTCAGCGCGCGGGCTAGTGACAGCATTTGAGTCTCTCCTTTGGAGATTAGACGGTGCGTCCTGCCGGAATGTGCAGTAAGCGAGTTAGGTCAATTTGCCCGCCGCCGAGTTCTCCCCAGGCTCCCAAAGGCGTTCTGGACCACCGGCGTAAATCTGCGGTTACTTGAAATCGATAACCAGCTTGCCCGCCTCGCCGTCGTAGATCAGCGAGAGATCCTTGGGCTTGAGCTTGCCGTCGACGGAGAAGTACAGCAGACCCTCCTCCGGCGCCTTCACCTCTTTGTCAGGCAGGATGTACCGCTGTAGCACGCCGAGAATCGGGCTGTCGGAGCCATCGCCTTGCTTAACCTTGGGCGCGGCGGCGTCCTGTTGGGGAACCTTCTTGGTGCTGACTCCGCCCCACACCGGTCCGCTGACCGCGGTCCCGTCGCCGCGAGGCTGCTGGATCGCAGGCCGGACGATGAGCACCGACCCTCCTCCGGCCACCTGATTGGGCGCCATCGCCGGACTGCGCTGGCCGTTCTTGCGCAACAGCAGTGTGAAATCGTCCGGACCCACGCGCGGCGGTTTGGCCGCTTTCGGAACCACCTTGAGGCGCACCACAATCACGTTCGGATCTACGTTGGGACCGGCCAGATCATTGCCGCCCAGCGCATCGCGAATGTCGGGCTTGGCGATCAGCACCGTGCCCTGAAGATCGATACTGTCATTCCCGGCCTGATTGGGGAGCTGCTTTTGATCCGAGGCTTTCGCGACTCCAGCAAACGCCGCAATCCCAACAAACGCGATCGCAGCAGCGGACAGGAACAGAGCGGCGAGTTTCATAGACTTAGATCTCCCGGCTTCTGGCGGATTTCCATGCACCCACGCCCGGTGGGCAGCACCTTCCCTGGGTTAAGACGGCATTCCGGGTCGAAGAGTTTCTTGAAGCGCGCGATCATCTCCAGGGAATCGGAGGAGAACTGGTGCGCCATCATCTCGTTTTTCTCCATGCCGACGCCGTGCTCGCCGGTGATGGAGCCGCCCACGGAGATGCAGAACTGCAGAATCTCGTCGCCGGCCTTCTTCACCATTTCGAGCTGGCCGGGAATGCGATGGTCGAACAGAATCAGCGGGTGCAGATTGCCGTCGCCGGCGTGGAAGATGTTGCTGATCACCAGGCCGTAGCGGCGGCTGACGCCTTCGATGAAGCGCAGGGTCGCGGCGGTCTGGGTGCGCGGCACCACGCCGTCCTGGGTGTAGTAATCGGGCGAGCAGCGGCCCACCGCGCCGAACGCGTTCTTGCGGCCCTTCCACAACAGATCGCGCTCAGTCTGATCGCGAGCCACGCGGAATTCGCGCGCCCGGCAGGCGTTGCAGGCGGCTCGAATTTCTTCGGTCTGCTCCTCCACGGCTTCCTTCAATCCCTCCAGCTCGATCAACAGCACCGCGGCGGCGTCCAGAGGATAGCCGGCGTGGGTGGCTTCCTCCACCATGCGCAGCAGCACGCCGTCGAGCATCTCGACCGCCACCGGAGTGATGGCGCGCGCGGTGATCTCGGCCACGGTGTCGGCGGCGTCGTCGGTCGAATCGTACACGGCCAGGATGGTCTTGACCGCCTCCGGCTTGCGCATCAGCCGCACGGTGACTTTGGTGACCAGCGCCATGGTCCCTTCCGAGCCCACCAGCAGACCCGTGAGATCGTAGCCCATTGACTCAAAGCATGGCGCGTCGCTGGGGTTGGTGTGAATCAGCGTGCCGTCGGGAAGCACCACTTCCAGGCCGATCACGTGATTGGTGGTGACGCCGTAGGCTAGCGTGTGCGGGCCGCCGGAGTTTTCGCTGACGTTGCCGCCGATGGTGCAGGCTCGCTGGCTGGAGGGATCGGGCGCGTAGAAGTAACCGTCGGCCTCGACCGCCAGCGTCAGGTCCAGATTCACCAAGCCGGGCTGGACCACGGCGCGCTCATTGGCCAAGTCAATTTCGAGGATCTTGTTCATCCTCGCGAACGAGATCATGAGGCCGCCGGCGCGAGCGATGGCTCCGCCGCTCAAGCCGGTTCCGGCGCCTCGCCCGGTGATGGGCACACCCAGTTGGTGAGCCAGCTTGACCAGCGCGACCACTTCCTCGGTCGTTTGCGGAAACGCCACCAGGTCCGGGCGGGCTTTATCGATGCTGCCGTCGTACTCGTAGTTGGCCAGATCTTCCGGCTTGTGGAGAAAGCCGCGCGGGCCAAGGATCGACTGAACGCCGTGCTCCAGGGTTTGAGTTGCCGCCGTCACAACATCTTTTGGAGGCCCGCGATGACGTCCGGAGCCATCCAGTTTTGTGCGTTCACCACTTTTTGCACCACCTTCCCGGAAGAATCGATGATGTAGGAGTCGGGGAGCTGGAGCGTTCCGTAGCTGGCGGTAATGTCCCAACTGGGATCGCGCATGGTTTTGAAGCTGATCCGGTAGCGCGAGAGAAAGGCCTTGTAGGCTTGCTCGTTGGTGTCCATGCTGATGCCCAGCACCACCACGCCTTTATTTGCCAGCAGCCGCGACATGGCCTCCAGCGAAGGAGTCTCCGCTTTGCAGGGGTCGCACCAGCTTGCCCAGAAATTCAGCACCAGCAGCTTGCCGCCAAAGTCTTTGGGCGTGATGGTCCTGCCGTCTTCGGTGACTACCTTGAAGCTGGGCGCTCTATCTCCGGCATTGATCACCGGAGTGGTCAGCGTTCCATTCACCACCCACGCCAGCACACCGGCCAGCAACACCACGCCTCCGGTCAGAATAATATCCGCGCGCTTCACGCTATCATTTTAAAGGATCTGGAGCTTCACTGGAAGCATCCAACTCAAGGGATCGTAATTGATGTTGCTCACCCGCAAAGTGGAGTTCTCAGCCTCGCACGTCTGCGCCAACCCGGCCTGGAGCGCGGAGGAGAATCTGCGCGTCTACGGCAACAACGCGAACCCCAACGGCCACGGGCACAATTACGTGCTGGAGGTGACCCTGGCCGGCACGCCCGACCCGGCAACAGGTATGGTCTTCGATCTGCGGAAATTGAAGGACATCCTGAATGAGGAAGTGGTCGAGCCGATGGACCACCGCTTCCTCAACCACGAGGTTCCACCGTTCGACCGCGTAATCCCGACCACGGAAAACATCGCGGCGGAAATCTGGCGCAGGCTCGAAGGCCGCGTGGCTCGCGATAACGCCCGCTTGCACAACGTGCGCCTGTACGAAACTGCCGATCTGTATGTCGATTACAAGGGTTGATATGGAGCGGCGTGTCCGCTCCATTGTGAGTGACGCCGGGAGCAGCAGATGCCGCGCCTGACTCGCCGCTACCATTTCGCCGCCTCGCATCGCCTGGCTTCGCCGGCCTTGAGCGCAGAAGATAATCGCCGCCTGTACGGGAAGTGCAACTATCCGTACGGTCACGGGCACGACTACATCCTGGAGGTTTCTGTTGATGGTCCGGTCGGAGCCGACGGCCAGATCGTCAATCGCGAAGCCCTGGATCAGGTGGTCGAGCGGCAGGTGCTTCGGCTGATCGATCACAAGAATTTGAATCTAGACGTGCCGGAGTTCGAAGGCGCGATTCCGACCACCGAAAATCTGGCGTATTTCATCGAGCGGCGCCTGCGCCAGGGATGGAATCTGGAGGCGCGGCTCCAGCAGATCAGGATTATTGAAACGGCTCGCAACACGTTTGAACTGGAGCTCGGCAGTGAGGAGGTTGGGTGAAGAGTAAAGCGGTGGTTAAAGTGATGCAGCCCAGCGGACCGACGGTGGCCTCGCACATGAAGGACGTCCTGGAAATGCTGGGTGAGGATGTCTCGCGCGAAGGGCTGGAGCGCACGCCGGAACGCTATGAGAAAGCCATGCGCTTCCTCACCCGCGGCTATGAGGAGAAGCTGGAGGAGATTGTCAACGGCGCACTGTACCGCGTCCACTGCGACGAGATGGTGATCGTCAAAGACATCGAGTTCTTCAGCATGTGCGAGCACCATCTGCTCCCGTTCTTCGGAAAAATCCACGTGGCGTATCTGCCCAAGGACCAAGTGATCGGGCTGAGCAAGATTCCGCGCATCGTGAATATGTTCGCCCGCCGGCTGCAATTGCAGGAGCGGCTGACACAACAGGTGGCCGAGGCGGTGGAGACGGCCATTTCCCCCCGCGGGGTCGCGGTGATGGCCGAGGCCCGGCACTTCTGCATGATGATGCGCGGCGTCGAAAAACAGCATTCCGGCACAGTCACCAGCACCATGCTGGGCGAATTCCGCGATAACAAGGCGACTCGCGACGAGTTCCTGGCCCTGGCCGCGAGGCCGGTATAGGGTAAGCGCCGGTTTGGCCGTGACACGGCCAAGTGCCCTCGGGCTTGCCTATGGACGCTCAAAATAGGTCCGCTAGCACTTCGCCTTGAGGAACTTCGTAATGGCGTTGCGAGGCTCTTGCTGGAGGCCCTGAGTGTATCGCATAATAGTCCGCAACGAGGGGTCAATGCGCTGGAACGGTAAAGTAGTCGGACTGTGGCTCACTCTGCCCTTGGCTTGCTGGGCGCAAGGGCAGCAGACGAGTCCCGCTTGGTTTAATCAACCGCAGTTCTTTCTATCCCAATACCCCTACAACTTGCCGTTCGAGTCCCCGCTGGCCGCGCTTCCCTTCACAGGGCAGATCTGGGGAGCGTATATCCTGGACAACACCTTTCCCGACTCTCAAGTGCAGCCGGTGGTAGACTCCTGGCACGCCCAGGGCGGCCCTTACTTTTTTGTCGAGGATCTTTATTCCCGTAATTCTATAGTCCCTGACTGGGATTCCTTTCGGATGCGCAACCTGGCGGGAGCGTACATCGATCTGGGCGATCAGAACGGATTTTACGCGCCGGAAAACATACCGTTGTATTCCCTTTCAAGCCCGGTCTACCAACAGGCGCTTCTGGCGGGTGCGCTGCACGCAGTCGATCTGGGCGCGGATGGTATGACCTTTGACAACTCGGCCCAACAAATGTACGCCATGCTGGGCGCGGCGGATCAATCCGGCTCTTTCGATTCGGTGACCATGGCCGCATTTCAAGCGTATCTGCAACAGAACTTCACGGCCAGCCAACACGTACGCTGCCGCGGTGGGCCTGGATGGGGCTATCATCGGTCCACCTGGGCTCGCTGGCACGCGAACAGCCAAATCCGGAGAGATCCTGCAATTGTATGGAACCGGATTCGGCGACACAAATCCGCACCAGCCCGCTGGCCAGTTAGCCAGCGTCGCGCCGCTAGTGGGTACGGTCACCGCGACGGTCTGCGGACAGGCGGCGGCCGTCGGCTTCGCGGGGCTGGTCGGTTCGGGATTGGATCAGATTAACGTGACGCTGCCGACGCTTCCACCCGGAAACTGCGTTGTGCAGCTCAATGTCGCTGGCTTCGGAACCCAGAACGGGGTAGTCATCCCGATCGGCCAATAGCTCAATTTCGCCTCGCGACGCAAAAATTGGAAAAGGCAATGTCGGTTGTGTCTCGGGATCCGGCGATGGAGTACCGACGCCATGCCGCCGGAGACGCATATCCGTGGAGGCCGGGGTAGAATAAAAGCGCATGGGTACTTTGGGCCGATTTCTTCTCTGGGACTATCCACGAGCCAGTTGGCAGTACGATGTCATGTGCGGCCTGATCCTGGCGTTCATCTTTCTTACGCCGAACGATCTGTTTCGCGACCAGCCGCGCGCGGCCAACGTGGTGATGCTGCCGGCCGATCAGGGCACCGGACTGTTCTGGATCGCGCCGCAGATTCTGAATGATGTGCCTGCCGCGGATCAGGCGCCCAAAGCCGCCAACCTGGTGAACTCGCGCTATAAGACGCACAAAGTGGTCACCCGCGTGGAACCCCTGCGCGACGCGGAAGAAGTTGTCACCGGCTATATCGCCTATACCCGGCCATGAATTCGCGGTTAGCGGTTTCAACCGCTCCCTCTGGTCGCGGCTCTGTGCTGGCGTGTGACTGCGGGGCCCGTACTCTGAGCCGTGACCGCAGGGAGCGTTTTCTGGCGATCTTGGTTGCCGCCCTGTTGAGCGGCGCTTGTATCAGCGTACGTGCCGACGGGCTCGATGACGTGCTCGGGCGCATGGACACCGCCGCCAAACAGTTCCAGTCGTATTCGGCCAGCGTGCGGCGCATCGATTACACCAAGGTATTGGATTCGACCGATGAATCCACCGGCGCGATGCGCCTGAAGCGCGCCAAAGTTGGAATCGTCGGGATCATGGACACCACCGCGGGTACGGACCACACCATCATTCATTTCAACGGCCCGACGGTGGAGCGCTATCTGCCCAAGGCGGCGACCGTCGAAGTCTACAACGCGAAAAAATTCATGTCCAGCATGGATCAGATGCTGCTGCTGGGTTTCGCCGTTTCGCGGCAAGAAATGTCGCGCGATTATGACGTGACTCTGGTGGGCACGGAGCCCATCGACGGCGTTCCCACTACCCACATCTCGTTAGCCCCGAAATCGCCCGAAGCGCAGAAATATGTCCGCAAGATCGAATTGTGGGTGAACGACAAAGGCAACGCCATTCGCCAGAAGGGTACGGAGCCGTCGGGAAACACCCGGCTGGCCATTTTTTCGAATTTGCAGGTGAATCCGTCGCTGCCGGATTCGGCCTTTGAGCTGGTGGTGCCGAAGGGCGTCAAGACCGTCAAGGAAAACTGACCCCGTGGGTTTGGCACACCGGAGTCTCTTAACGCTGGTGGTGCTGGCCCCCGCGCACGCCGCTTCTTTAGACGACGTGTTGGCGCGCATGGACGCGGCGGCCAAGCAGTTCAAATCCTACTCGGCTACAGCCAAGGTCACTAAATATACCAAGAAGCTGGACGATACCGATGTGAGCAACGGCGCCTTTCGGCTGCGCCGGATTAAGAATGGAGTCGGTGGAATCATGGATTTGACGGCGGGATCCGACCGTCAGGTCTTTCACTTCAACGGGCCTGAGTTCGAGATCTACCTTCCCAAGGCCGGCGAAAAACAGGTCTACAAGATCGGACACTACACGGGGATGGTGAACCGAATGCTGCTGGTTGGATTTAGCGTGACCCGCGACGACTTGAGGAGGGACTACGGTATCGCGCTTGGGAGCGTTGAAAAACTCGGCGCGATTCCGGCGACCCGCATTGTACTCACGCCCAAATCGCGCGAGGCTCTCAAGAACATCGCCGCCATCGACCTGTGGATTCCCGACGGAGCAGGCTACGCGATAAAGCAGAAGATTACGCATCCGAACGGGAATTACGAGCTGACGGAGTACTCGAACCTGCAACTGAACCCGCCGCGGCCGGACTCGGAGTACGAACTCAACACACCGCCGGGCACCAAACGCGTCGTGATGAACTAAAGTTTCTCCACGAAGTGGCGGTGGACCCGCGCATCGTCGGTGAGCTCCGGGTGGAAAGTGGTCACCATGTGATGGCCTTCCTCCACCCATACCGGATCGCCCTGATGGCGCGCTAACACGCGCGCACCGGAGCCGACGCGGCGGATAATCGGCGCTCTTATGAAGACCGCCTCCAGTTCTCCGCCTCCGTTGTGCTCGATTTTAAGCTTGGCGATGTGGCTGTCCACCTGCCGGCCGTAGGCGTTGCGCTCGACGCCGATGTCCATCAGGTCCAGGCTCATCTGCTGCGGTCTGGAGACCTCGCGGGCGATCAGGATCGCGCCCGCGCAGGTTCCATAGATCGGCTTCTTCAACCCGAACTCACGGAGCGGGTCCAGCAGGCTCTCGATCCCCAGCAGCTTGAGCATGGTGGTGCTCTCGCCGCCGGGAATCACCAGGCCGTCGCAGGCGGAAAGCTGTTCCGCCGTGCGGACTTCCACCGCGCGCGCTGCGGCGCGCTCAATCTGTTTGCGATGCGCCTCAAAGTCGCCCTGAAGCGCGAGGACTCCGACAGTTTTCATCTTCATTCTCCAGAAATCCGCTCGGCCCAGAGGGCACTCCGGTCGCGGCTCAGTACGGTTTCCGTTCCGCGCGTTCTTCTGAGCCGCGACCAAAGGGAGCGGAAAAAAGCTAAGCGGTTACCACCCCCGCGTCTGCATCAGCTCGCCTTCCGGCAGCTTGGCGATGTCCAGGCCGCGCATCGCTTCGCCCAGCTCTTCGCTGGCTTCCAGCAGCTTCTCGGGATCGTTGTAATAGGTCGCAGCCTTGACGATGGCTCGGGCGCGCGTTTCCGGATCCTCGCTCTTGAAGATGCCGCTTCCGACGAACACGGCTTCGGCTCCCAGTTGCATCACCAGCGCGGCGTCGGCCGGAGTGGCGATGCCGCCGGCCGAGAAGTTCGGCACCGGAAGCTTGCCGTGCTCCGCCACCCACTCCACTAATTCCAGCGGCGCGCCCAGATTCTTGGCTTCATGGACCAGTTCCTCTTTGCCCAACACCGTGAGCTGCTTCATCTCCTTGACGATGGTGCGGATGTGGCGCACGGCTTCGACGATGTTGCCGGAGCCGGCTTCGCCCTTGGTGCGGATCATGGCCGCGCCTTCAGCGATGCGGCGCAGAGCTTCGCCCAGGTTGCGCGCGCCGCAGACGAAAGGAACCTTGTAGGTCTTCTTGTCGATGTGATGTTCTTCGTCGGCGGGCGTGAGCACTTCGCTCTCGTCGATGTAGTCGACGCCCAGCGCTTCCAGCACCCGCGCTTCCATGAAGTGGCCGATGCGCGCCTTGGCCATGACGGGAATCGACACTGCGCCCATAATCTCGCGGATGATGCGGATGGAAGCCATGCGCGCCACTCCGCCGTCCTTGCGGATGTCGGAAGGAACGCGCTCCAGCGCCATGACGGAAGTCGCGCCCGCTTTTTCCGCGATCCTGGCCTGCTCCACGTTGGTGACGTCCATGATGACGCCGCCCTTCAGCATCTCCGCCAATCCGGTCTTTAATCGAAAGTCTTCAGACAAGTACATGTGTATCTCCGTTTCTTTCTCGAGCGTGATTCAGTTCCTTGCGAACGATTCTTCCCAACGTGGCGAGGCCCAGCCGGATCTGCTCCGGATCAAGGCCCGCGAAACTCAGGCGCAGCGCATGCGGCTGCGGGCGCGACACGGCGAAATGGCTACCAGGCAGGAAACTGACGCCCTCGCGCGCGGCGCGAGCAGCGATATCGGCGGCATCTGGCGACGGCGTCTCAGGTAAGCGCACCCATACATTCATGCCGCCTTCCGGGCGCGTGAAACGCGTGCCCGGAGGCAGCTCCGCGGCGCAGGCTGCCAGTGTGGCATCCAGACGCTCCCGCCCGCGCTCAATCATTTTGCGATGATGCGCCTCCAGCCTTCCGGAGACGGCGAAGCGCAACAGCACCGCCTGCGAGAGCTGATCCGAGTGCAGATCGCAGGATTGCTTGGCTTCGGTCAGGCGCGCGATGAAATGCCGCGGGCCGATGGCCCAGCCCACCCGCAATCCCGGAAAAGCAATCTTGGAAAAGCTGGAAAGCAGAATGGTGTCGCCGAGCTGATCCAGCCGCTTGAGCGCGGGGATCTCCGCGCCACGATAGCGCAGATCGCCGTAGAGATCGTTCTCCACCACCACCACGCCGGCGCGGCGGGCGAGCGCTAACAGGCCCTTTCGGGCCGGCTCCGGAATCGTCGTTCCGGTCGGATTCTGGAAATTCGGCGTCAGAACCATCAGCCGCGGGCGTTCCTTTTCGATGGCGCGGGCCAGCGCCTCCAGATCGACGCCGTGCTCGCCCACCGGCACTCCCGCCACGCGCGCCCCTCCGCGCAGGAACACGTCGCGCAGACCGGGGTAGACCGGGTCCTCCAGCAGCACCGTCTCGCCGTGCGAGGCCAGCACCCGCTGCAACAGATCGAAAGCCTGCTGGCAGCCGCTGGTGATCAGCAGATCGTCGTCGGGCCCGGCCATCCCTCGTTGCTGCGCCTGATCCAGGAGATAGCGGCGCAGCGGACCGTAGCCGGCAGCCGGGCCGAGTTGCAGGATCTGCGCGGCTTCGTCCGAATCGATGACCTCGCGGCAGGTGGCTCGGAATTCGTCGAGAGGGAACAGCGCTTCCGACGGTCGAGAGGACGCAAAACTGATACGGAGCGGCGTGTCCGCTCCGTAGTGACTGATGTTCGCCGCCGGGACGCTCTGCGCCGAAGAGGGCGGTTCAGCCGGCGGAATGAGCGCCTGCCAGTCCAGCCCTTCGGCTTGCGAGCTTTCGGGGGTGGCTTCGGTGACATAGCTGCCACGGCCGACATGACCGCGAATCAACCCTTCCGATTCAAGCAGTTCGTAGGCGGCCGAGACAGTGGTGCGGTTCAGTCCAAGCAGGCCAGCCAATTCCCGAGTTGGCGGGAGCCTTTCCCCCCGTCCAATTTCCCGGCTGAGAATCGCAGCCTTGATTTTGGCGAATAATTGCCGGTAAATCGGCGCTTCGTCGCGGGGGTCGAATTGGATGGCCGGAAGCATGCCAATCAAAAAAGAAGCATACCATATTGGATGGCCCTTGTCGAGATGCCACGCTGATGTAGACTGTTGTGGACGCCAGAACTCCCCGGGGAGATCGAATGCGAAAACATTTCTTAAGAGCCTTGTTGCCCGCCGCCGCGCTGCTAGCGGGCTTCCTGCCCTTTGTGCCCGCACGGGGACAATTCCCGGCCGAGAGCACGGTCCCCAGAAAGGATCGCAAGAGCAAGAAGATCAAGATGGGGCCCTCCGGTTCGGTCCCTCGCACCGCCGACGGCAAGGTGGATTTGAGCGGAGTGTGGGGCTACGCCAACTACACCTCCGACCTGGCCAAAGATTACGACCCCGATCATCCCGTGCCCTTCACCACGCTGGGCGAGAAATTGTTCCAGGAGCGGCAGGCCAACGAAGGCGTGGAGGATCCCGAGGCCCGCTGCCTGCCGACCGGCGTCCCGCGGCGCGACCCGTATCCTTCCAAAATCATCCAGACTCCGAACCTGATGGTGATTCTGTTTGAAGGCAATCTGCACAGCTTCCGCCAGATCTTCCTCGACCGCAAAGAGCATCCCAAGGACCTGAATCCGAGCTGGTGGGGCGACTCCATCGGGCATTGGGAAAATAACGACACGCTGGTGGTGGATACGGCCGGCTTCAACGGGCTGACGTGGCTGGACTTGGCCGGGCACCCGGCTTCGGAGCAACTGCACGTGGTCGAGCGCTATTCGCGGCCGGATTACGGCACGCTGAAGTGGGATATCACGATTGAGGATCCGGTAATGTACACCAAGGCGTGGAGCGTAACCGAGATGACACCGCTCATGACCACCGGGGACTTAATGGAGTACGTCTGTACCGAGAATGAGCGGGACGCGCGGCACCTGGACAACATCCTCAAGCAACTCAAGAACAGGCCACAGTAGCAAGTTCCACCGGTAAAGAAGACGGGCTGAGCCCGTAGCGCGACCAAGTGGCCATCAGGCGCTCCGGCGTTCCCAGATCGCTCCAGCCGGCGTTTTCCAGGCGCAGAACCGTCAGGCGTTCGGGGACGGCGGACAGCACCTGCTGGGAGAAATCGCCGGAGGGGAGAGTGCTGTAGGCGCGGGCGGCGAGTTCCTCGGCGTGTTGCGGCGCGCAGTCCATCAAAGGCTGAAACGCCCGAAAGATGCCCGGGACAGATTGCTTCAGAGCCGCGAGAAACGTCTGCACGTGGCCCAGCATGATAAACGTGTTCCACAGGCAGCCGGCCTCGAGCAGCGTCCGCGCGAGTTCGGCCGAGGGTTTTTCCCAGAAGCGACCGACGCGCGACAGTCCCGGGTGCGCGGCTCCGCCGGGGCCGCTGGGACCCATGGGCTCGGGCCCCAAAGGTTCAGGCTTCATGGGTTGGATCCACCCGTACTCGACTTCGGCGTGTTCCGGCGCGGCGCCTAACAGCAGGATCGAGTCGTCCTGCTGATCGGCGAGGCGGTAGGCGCGGTCAAGAGTGTCCGCGAAGGCGTCCTCGTCGGCGAAGTAATGGTCAGCAGGGAAAAATCCCAGGACCGCATCCGGCCGGAGGGAGGCGATGCGCGCCAGGGCGAAGGCGATTCCGGCCGTAGTTCCGCGATTGGCGGGCTGCGCGAAAATGTGCTCGGAGGGGACCTCGGCCAGTTGCTCCCGGTAGTAGGGATGGTGCGCTCGGACCACGGCGTAGGCGGTACGCTCCGGTGCTATCACCGGCGCAATCCGAGCTTGGGTGTGTTGGAGCAGGGTCCTGTCGCCGAAGGCCTTGCCACCAAGCGTCTTACCACCAAGCAATGCGCAGAACTGCTTCGGACAACCTTCCCCGGGAATTCCCTCCCCGAACAGGCGCTGCGTGAGCGGCTGGAGTCGCGTGCCGCTGCCACCGGCCAGAATCACCGCCCAGTGTTCCCTTGTGTTTTCGGGCTTGACGCGTTCTCGCACGCTCATGTCCTCCAGCCTAGGCAGGC
The DNA here is from genome assembly GCA_963838455.1 of Bryobacterales bacterium. Classification (GTDB taxonomy): domain Bacteria; phylum Acidobacteriota; class Terriglobia; order Bryobacterales; family Bryobacteraceae; genus Palsa-187. Next base: position 1,477 of record CAWISY010000200.1, on the reverse strand, counting down.
CCCGTTCCATTGTGATGGAAGTGGCATGAAGCGGAACATCCTCTCACCTCTTTCCAGCGGAGCTTTTGTAAGATGCTTCACGAACGGTAACGTTTCCATAACGCCAGCATTACCCGGCCGCCGCCGATCGCCACCAGGAGGCAGCCGAATAACGGGTCCAGCATCCCGTTGATCAACGACCCCACCACATACATCCCCGCTCCGATCCCCCACACCAAATCCAACATGATCGAGGTTTCCCCGTCCATAGATGAAGTTTAGGATCGGGAGCAGGGTCTATCCATACTCGACATTCGCGATTTTGACCGGCGCCGGGACAGTAGAACCCTCCGCCTACCGGCAGACCGGCCACGCAATTACCAGCCTGATAGTATGGGCGGGGGGCTTGGCGAGCTCTATACTGAATTCAACGTAGACCGCATAGCAACAGGCGGGTTCCCTCCAATCCCTCGCACAGACATCGGCCGCTTCCGGGGCAATGGAGACCTGTTGTACCTCATGTTTTCCATTCATGGTGACGGTGACCGCCCCTCTCCCGGCGGACCCGGTAAAGGACTGGCGTTCGAGTTCTTCCTAAACTTGCCCACCTTTTCCTTCAAGGCCTGGGCTTGGCGCAGCATATCGAACATATTTGCCATCTTTGAACTCCAGTTAAAGGTTCACGGTTCACAGTTCGCGACTGCCGCCTGTCAACCGTGGACTATTTTTGCGGGTTATTTCTTTTCACTTCCACGATTTTTCCTCCGAAAATTTTCAAGGCGGCGGCCACCAGGGGTTCTTCTTTCTCCAATTCCTTCATGTCCACCTTGGGGGCGTTGAGCGGCTTGGGTATGCGCGGACCGTTCGTTTTTTCAGCGGCAGCGGGCGTTCCATCGGGAAGAACCGGAACCAGCTTGATCTTGCTGCCCAGCACGCCTTCCAGGAGTTTTTCCACCAGGATCTTGTTTTCGGGAACGGAGATTTTATCGAGGTGGAAAAGGCTCTTGCAAACCAAGACCAAGGTTCCTTCTTCGAACTTTTTGGGATGGGTGTCCCTGAGGATGCCCTCCAAATTCTTGCTTTGCGAGCCCAGCTTTTCCAGGATCTCCCGCCATTGGGATTTGAGCTTGGCCAATTCCGGGTTTTCTTCGGCATCCACCGGCTCATCGATCTCATCGACCGCCAGGACCGGCTCGCCCTCCTGGGGTTGCGATGGCGCCGGCGCCGGGGAGACGGGAGATCGGGACAAGGATACCGGAGTTTTAACAGGCTCAGGAAGGGCAGGAACGGTCCTGCTTTCTATTTGCTTGAGGAGTTCTCCCACCGAAGTGAGCTGTTTCAACCTGCAGAGTTCCAGGACCGCCGTTTCCAAAATGACCTGCGGGTTGGCGGAATGCCGGACCGCCCATTCCTGCTCGATCAGGAGCCGCAGGGAAGAGAGAATCTGGGCTTCCTCCATTTGGGGGGAAAGCCGGACCAGTCTTTCCACCTCGTCCGA
>CAWISY010000199.1:0-8101 GCA_963838455.1 Bryobacterales bacterium | reverse complement strand
CAAACAGAACATCCTGGCAGTGGGCGGCGCGGCCTACGGGCAGGGATGGCCGGACATGGATTGGTGGACCGGGGGCTGGATCGGCGGCATCGTCGGCGGATTGCAGCGCATCCAGAGCATTGCTAATAAGGATACGAAGATTGTTCCGGCGGTGGGCCCGGTGCTCAGCTACGCCAACATCGGCACGCAGGTGGACATGTACGGCACCATCTACGACCGGCTGAATCAGATGCTGAACAAGGGCCATAGCCCGACCGAAGGTGTGGCGGCCAAGCCGGCCAAAGAATACGAGGATAAGATGGGCAACGCGGATGAATTTATCCGCCGCTCTTTTGAGAGCCTGTGGGCGTATCTTTCACCGGATGCATGAGGCACCCGACGCCTGAGGAGCTTGAGGCAAACGAATGCGATCGATTAAGAACTCGATTTTCCCAACTGCCGCTGTAAGGCTGCTGAGTGTCAGCCTCCTGGGCGCCTTCGCCGCCTCGGCCGCCCCCCAGGCGCAGACCGTGGCCGATACCCAACTGGCCGCCATCAATAAATACTGCTCGGGCTGCCACAACGATGTCACCAAGACGGGCGGCTTCAGCTTTGACGGCATCACGGCCGACAGCATCGCCAAGGACCCCGACCTGTTCGAAAAAGCCGTGCGCAAGCTGCGCGGCCGCGTGATGCCTCCTCCGGGCGCCAACCAGCCGGACGCCAAGACGGTGGACTCGCTGGTATCGTGGCTGGAAGGCTCGCTCGACAAGCTGCCCAACACGGAGCACATCAGCGACAAGGAAGTGCTGCATCGGCTGAATCGGGAGGAGTATCAACACGCGGTCCACGATCTGCTCCTGGTGGATGTGAACCCGAATGAGGTCCTGCCGCCGGACGATACCGCGCAGGGCTTCGATAACATCGCCTCGGCTCTGCAGGTGTCGCCCTCCTTTATCGAGCAGTATGTGCATGCCGCGCATAACATCGCGGTGGAGGCTATGGGCAAGCCCGATACGCGTCCGCAGGGATGGAGTTTCCGGGCCGGCTCCGGGAGCCAGCTTACGCATGTTCCCGGATTGCCGCTGGGGACGCGCGGCGGCATTCTGGCGAAGGTGGATCTGCCCGCCGACGGCGAATACCGCATCAACATCGCCGACATGGCCACGCACATCTGGGGCAACGGCATGGAGTATGAGAATCCGCTGGTGGTGACGGTGGATAACAAGATCGTCTATCAGACTGTGATCGGCGGCGAAGAGGACAATAAGCTCTACGACCAGGTGCAGAGCGGCGCTCTGGACCGGGTCAACGCGCGGCTCAAGAACATCAAGTTCGAGACCACGGCCGGACCGCACAGTATCGGCGTCACGTTCCGGCGCCAGAGCTTCGCGGAATCCGACGATCAGTTGCAGATACCCGAGCTGGGCGGCGGACAGGATCGCTCCTATCGCGTGAATTCCTTCCAGTTGCTGGGTCCTTTCGATGTGAAGGGCTTGAGCTCCACGCCCAGCCGCAATCGCATCCTGATCTGCAACCCGGAAAAAGACAAAACCAAGACCGCCGACGTTTGCGCGCGGGAGATTTTCTCGGCCCTGGCCAAGCGGGCTTACCGCCGACCGGTCACCAACGACGACATCGCGGAGATCATGCAGTACTACGCTGACGGCGTCAAGCTCGCAGCCGGAGGCGTTGCGAGCGGTCAAACAACGCCAGGGGGATTCGAAATCGGGATTCGCGAAGGCGTCACCGGAATCCTGGCCAGCCCGTTCTTCCTCTATCGTGGCGAGCGCGTTCCCGCCAATCTGAAGGCGGGCGACAAGTATCAGATCACGGATCTGGAGCTGGCCTCGAAGCTCTCCTTCTTCCTGTGGAACTCGATTCCGGACGAAGAGCTGGTCGATCTGGCGGCGAAGAACAAGCTCAGCGAGCCGTCGACCCTCAGCAAACAAATCCATCGCATGCTGGCCGATCCGCGTTCGAAGACGCTGGCCAGCAACTTCGTGTTCCAGTGGCTGGAGATGAAGCGGCTGGACGATGTGGTGCCGGACCGGGACGTTTTCCCCTACGCCTCCGGACGCATGGATCCGCGCCAAGATTTCCGCACGGAGCTGACGCTGTTTGCCGACAGCATCTTCCGTGACGATCGCAACGTGGTGGATCTGCTGCGCGACAACCACACTTATCTGAATGAGCGGCTGGCGCTGCAATACGGCATCACCGACGTCAAGGGCGATGAGTTCCGCCGCGTGGAGCTGAAGGATTCGACGCGCTGGGGCCTGCTGGGCAAGGGCGCGTTCCTGATGGCGGCGGCGTATCCGAATCGCACCTCGCCGGTGCTGCGCGGCAAGGCCATCCTGATGTATATCGAGGGCGTTCCGCCCGCCAATCCTCCGCCGAATGTTCCCACTTTGGATGACAAGGACATCGGCACCACCAAGGCTCTAACGGTGCGCCAGTTGATGGCCAAGCACCGCGCCAGCCCGGCGTGCTCCTCCTGTCATTCGATCATGGATCCGCTGGGGTTCGCGCTTGAAAACTTCGACGCGACCGGGATGTGGAGAGACAAGGATCGCTTTGCCGGAACCGGGATCGATTCGGCCGGAGTGTTACCTGACGGAACCAAGGTCGACGGGCCGGAGGATCTTCGCAACGCGCTGCTCCGCCGTCCGGAGCAGTTCGTGCAGACTTTCACCGAGGCCCTTCTGACCTACGCGATGGGCCGCACCCGCGAGTATTATGACATGCCGACGGTTCGCCGCATTGTCCGTGAGAGCGCGGCCAAGGATTACAAGTTTTCTGCCATCGTTGAGGCGGTGGTAAATAGCGATCAGTTCAAGCTGCGCCGCGTGCCCAAGAGCGGGCCGCCGGTGCAGACGGCTTATGCCAGTAAACAGGTTCAGTAAATAAGGAGACGCCCATGTTCTTATCCAAGAAACACATTCCTCGCCGAGCGGTCTTGAAGGGAGCCGGAGCCATCGTGGCCCTTCCGCTGCTGGACGCCATGATTCCCGCCTCGACTGCGTGGGCGGCGACTCCCGCCGGGACGCCTGTGAAGCGCTTCGCCTTTATCGGTTTTCCGCATGGCGCGATCATGAACCACTGGTCGCCTGCGGAGACCGGCACGGACTACACCATGTCGACCATCCTGCAGCCGCTGGAGCCGTTCCGCAAACACATGACCATCGTCTCCGGCCTGCGCAACAAGCCCGCCGAAACGCCGGAGCCGCACGCCTACATCGAGCAAGGCTGGCTGACCTGCGTCAAGCCCTATGATTTCGGTAAGGCCGGTCCGGATTCCGGCGTCAGCATCGACCAGATCGCGGTCCGTTACGTCGGTCAGGATACGCGCCTGCCGTCGCTGGAGCTCACCACCACCACCAGCGCTCGCGTGGCGTGGCGCACGCCCACCCAGCCGCTGCCGCAGGAAGGCAACCCGCGCGCCGTGTTCCAGAAGCTGTTCGGACAGGGCGACACGGATCAGGAGCGCGCCCAGATTCTTTCCGAAACCGGCAGCATCCTGGATCGCGTGCAGGCCCAGGCGCAGCGCCTGCAGGCCAGCCTGGGAGTGAAGGACCGCGGCCTGGTCAGCGACTATCTGGATTCGGTCCGCGAGATCGAGCGCCGCGTGCACCTGGCCGAGAAGCATGAGGATCCGGAGCTGCATATTCCGGATGCGCCTATCGGCACGCCCAACGACATCACCGAATACTTCAAGTTGATGTTCGACCTGATGGCGCTGGCCTTCCAGGCCGACATCACGCGCGTGATGACGTTCTCCATGGATCACGAAGCCAGCATGCGCACCTACACCAACCTGAGCATCGCCGAAGGGTTCCATCCGCTGTCGCACCACGGCAACAACCCCCAGAAGATGGACAAGCTGGTGCAGATCCAGAAGTACCACGCGCAGGTGTTCGCCGATTTCATCAAGAAGGTGGACGCGGTGAAGGAAGCCGACGGCACCATGCTGGATCATTCCACGATTCTGTTCGGCAGCGACATGAGCAACAGCGATCGCCACAACAACGATCCGCTGCCTTCGGCTATCCTCGGCCACGCCAACGGAAAGATCAAGGGCGGCCAGCACCTGAAGTATCCTCAGGATTCGCGCCACGCCGATCTGCTGCTGACGCTGCTGCAACGCAATGAAATCCCGATCAAGTCGATCGGCGACAGCACTCAGGGGCTTTCGGAGGTTTAGTTCCATGCGCAGGTTCGTGATCCTCTCCGCGGCCTTGGTGGCCGGCGCGCTCACCGGGTTGGCCGCCGATATCGCTTCGCCTGCCGCGTCGGCGCTGCTCAACGCGGCCGAATCCGGCGACCATGCCGCGGCCATGCGCCTGGTTAGCGCCAAGGGCGCGAACGTCAACGCCGCCGCTCCCGACGGCAGCACGGCCATCATGTACGCCGCCGCCAATGCCGATCTCGAACTGGTGCGCGCGCTGATCAAAGCCGGCGCCAACGTCAAGCTGGAGAGCCAGCTTGGCAGTTCCGCCATTACCGAAGCGGCTATCATCGGCTCGGCGCCCATCCTGGATGCTCTGATCAAGGCCGGCGCCGATCCCAATTTCAAGACTCCCAACGGGGAAACGCCCCTGATGGAGGCCGCGCGCAGCGGCAAGGTTGACGCGGCCAAGGTGCTGCTGGACGCCCATGCCGACATCAACGCCAAAGAGGCCTGGGGAGAACAATCCGCGCTGATGTGGGCCGCCGCGCAGAGCCAGTCGGACATGGTGAAGTACCTGGCGTCATATAAGGGTCCCAACGGGGGCGCGAATCTCGACGACCACGGCAAGATCAACCAGTGGGAGCGCAAGGTCATCCAGGAGCCTCGCCCCAAGGACATGAACAAGGGCGGCTTCACGGCGCTGCATTACGCGGCGCGAGAGGGCTGCGCTTTGTGCGTCCAGTACCTGCTCGAAGCCAAGGCCGACCCGGATTCCGAAGATCCGGACCGCGAGACGCCGCTTCTGCTTGCTCTCGAAAACCTGCATTTCGATACGGCCGCCGTGTTGGTGAAAGGCGGGGCGGATCTGGATAAGTGGGACCTGTTCGGCCGCTCGCCGGTGTACATGGCCGCCGATGTCAGCACGCTGCCCATGAAGGGCAACGGCGCGGTTGCGGTGCTGCCCAGCCCGGACAAGCTTTCGGCCGTCGATGTGGCGCGCATGATGCTGGAGAAGGGCGCGGATCCGAACATTCAGTTGAAACGGCGTCCGCCCTATCGGGACGTCCCGCAGGATCGCGGCGGCGACGGCATGCTGGCGCAGGGCGCCACGCCGATGTTGCGCGCGGCTCGCGCAGGCGATGCCAAGTTCGTCGCGCTGCTGCTTGAATATCACGCGCTGGTCGACCTGCCGAGCAAGGAGGGCATCACGCCCCTGATGGCCGCGGCGGGCGTGGATTACGGCGCACGCGTCACGCGCGGGCGCAATCGCACCGACGATGGCGTGCTCGCCACCATGGACCTTTTGATTAAAGCCGGCGCCGACGTGAATGCCCGTGACGTGGTCGACCGCAATGCGGGTGGACGCGGCGGACGCGGCGGCCCACCGGCGGGTGCCGGTCCAGGTGCTGCTGCGGCCGGAGGCGGAGGTCGCGGCGCAGGCGGTGGAGGTAGAGGCGGTGCGGGTGGCAGAGGCGGAGCACCAGGTGCGGGCGGAGCTCCCGCGGCGGCTTTCGCGGCTCCTGCCGCAGGTCAGGCTCCGGCCAATTCTCAAGCTGCAGCAGGGGATAGCGCCTCGGCGCGCATCCAGCAACAGTTCCGGCGCGGCAGCCAAATGCCGAGCGCTCTTGCCGTCCCGAACCAGACCGCTCTGCACGGCGCAGCCGAACACGGCTTCGACAAGTTCATCGAGTTCCTGGTCGCGCACGGAGCTGACCTGACTGCCAAGGACGCCAACGGCCGCACGCCGCTGGATGTCGCGCGCGGAGCCGGAGGGAATCGCGGCGGTCCGGATGCATTCCCGAAGACCGTGGTGCTGCTGGAATCGCTGATGAAGGCCAAGGGCATCCCGGTGGCCGACGCTGGCCGGCCGGGACAGTAACGATCACTTCCAATACGCGAAGCCCATCCCGCTTCCCGTTCCCGCCTCGGAGCGGTAGCACGGGACATAGTCGACGAGCGTCATCTTCAATCCGGCCTCATTCAATCCGGCCTCGGCCATCGCGCCCGCGACCACAATCCAATTCTTGATCTCCGAGGTTCCCGATTCGAACATGTTCTCGGGCAGACTCGTAAGCGCAGCCGCATCGGCAGATAGCATCGCATCCAGCACCGCGTGGTCGAAATCCTCATTCACCACAAAATGGCTGAGCCCGCCGGAGGCAACAAACGCGACGCTTTTCTCCGACGGCCAGGCGGCCACGGCGCGCGCCAGCATTCGCCCGAACTGGTAACAGCGCGCCGCCGTCGGCTGATTCGGCGGATAGAACGTATTGACGAAAACCGGAGCCTGTGGAGGCACCTGGTCGCGCATCACCCGCCGGTAGATGAACCCGAACGCGTGCGGCACTGCATTCGAGCCAATCTCTCCGGTGGGCAGCTTGGTCATCTGCGCCAAGTCGAAGCCTTGTTCCATCGCGCTGTGGATCAAATGCCGGCCCAGTTCCGGCACGCACGGATAGCGCGTGTACACGGAGGGCGTCCGGTCCAGCTCCGCCCGGGCAATTCCAGGCGGGAGCTTGTCGAGAAACTCCTGGGTGCGCGGGATCCCTTCCACGTAATCTCCCCAGAACACGGCTAGCGCAGGGATGTGCTCCGAGGTGAACACTTCCATCTGATCGTTGCCGACGATGATCGCGATGTCCGGCGCGCTTTCCAGGTACACATCGCCCAGCTTCGCGATGGCCTGCTGGCAGCGGGCGTAACGCTCGCGCCGCGTCTCGGGCGATGCCTGCGCCTCCAGATGCTCCTCGCGCCTGAGTTCCGCCATCTGATCGAACGTGTAGATCTTGCCCTTGTAGAAGTGCCTGGGATTGGCGCGGTCGGCTAGAACGCGGTCCGGCCAATACTCAGGCGCGATGGAAAGCATGGGCCCGTGCGAGGATCCCAAACCCAAAATGATGCGAGCCACGCGGCCAAGTTTACCACGTGATATCTTCCTTACATGGTGCACCGTCGGCGAGCCTCCGTTGTCGTTGCGGCCGTTCTCTCGGTTCCTCTATTCGCGCAGACGCCACTGGAAAAAATCACGGTCAATTACGCGGCGCGCACCGGCACCACCTGGCCGCTGTATCTGGCCAAGGAGGGCGGCTACTACAAGAAATACGGGCTGGATGTGAACCTGGTGTTCGCCGTGCATCCGGCGGGCATCGCCATGGTGGTCAGCGGAGAAGCCGCCATGACCAACTATCCGCTGGAGCAGGCCATGCCGGCGGCCTCGCGCGACGGGTCGCTGCTCATCGTCGGCAGCCAGTATAAGAAGAGCTCCTTCGCTCTGATGGCGCCTGCAACCTATTCGAGCGTTCGTGAGCTTAAGGGGAAAAAGATTGGCGTCAGCCAGATCGGCGACGCGCCGTACAACTACACGGTCGGCTTGCTGGCCAAGGTGGGCCTGACACCCAAGGACGTGGAGTGGGTGCCCATCGGCACCGACGTCAACGGCCGCGCTGCCGCGCTGAAATCCGGTCGCGTCGACGCCACAATGCTCACCGCGCCCATTTATTTCAAATTCGAGCAGCAGGGATTCAAGAGCCTGGCCAACACCAGCGACTACGACGACATCTTCGCTCCCACCGTCTACGTCTTCAAGAAGTCCACGCTCGCCGCCAACCCCAAGCTGGCCGAAGCTCTGATCAAGGCGCACGCCGAGGCGATCAAGCGCCTCTACGAGGACAAAGCCTTCGCTGTGCAAACGTATTTAAAGTACAACCCCATGGACGATCCGGCTGACGTCGCGCGCGTCTACGATCTGTACACCAAGGCCCAGACGTATGAGCGCGTGCCGTATGTGCTCGCTGCCGCGGTGCAATATATGATCACGCACCCGGTGGACGAACGGCTCGGCGCGCAGCTCAAGGCCTTCGATTTCCACAAAGTGATCGACAATGGCACGGTGGACCGACTGGTCAAGGAGGGGTTCTTCGAACAGTTGTTCGGCCCGGGCATCAAGGCGGA
>CAWISY010000198.1:0-10903 GCA_963838455.1 Bryobacterales bacterium | reverse complement strand
GCCGACTGGCGCGATACCGAGACTGGCCGTGAAGCCAAATTCTACAGTCTCACCAGGACCGGCCTGCGGCAGTTGGAAGAGGAAACCTCTGAATGGGAACGGCTCTCCTCCGCCGTCGCCCTGATTCTTCGAACCACGGAGTAACGTAAATGTTTGGGCGAAGGACACCAGAAAAGGCGCTCGACGCGGAGCTGCGATTCCATCTCCAGCAGCAGGTTGAAAACTACATCTCGTCCGGAATGACGCCAGAGGAAGCCCGGCGGCTGGCGCGGATCGAATTCGGCGGACTCGATGAGGTCAAGGAATCCTGCCGCGATGTTCGCTCCACGCGCTTCCTGGCGGACTTGGTTCAAGACCTGCGCTACGGCTGGCGCATGCTTTTGAAGGCTCGCCGCACGACTGCGATTTCGGTGGCCGTCATCGCCATCGGCGTGGGAGCCAACATGGCCGCCTTCAGCATCGCCGACGCTTTCCTGCTACGGCCCTTGCGAGTTCCCGGCATCGACCGCGTTATGCGAATTCTAGCAAAAGAGCAGGGAAATCTTGATCTGCAGGAAGTCTTTTCGGCGCCGGAATTTCTGGAACTGCAGACGAACACCCGGTCATTTGAATCGATCGCCGCATGGTCTGAGTTCACGGGAAACCTTACGGGCGGCAACGTTGCGGAGGTGAGCAACGGCATGGTGGTCTCGGCCAATTTGTTCCGGCTCTTCGGCGTTGCGCCGGTTCTGGGAAGAAGCCTGATCGAAGAAGACGGCTTGGAAGGTAGCGAGCCCGCGGCTGTGATCAGCTACGGTCTGTGGGCGCGGCAGTTCGGGCTGGCGAACGACACCATTGGGAAAACCATCCGTGTACAGGGCCGCCCGTATCGCATCGCAGGGGTCATGCCCAAGGAGTTTCAATACCTCCCTGAGGCGGATGTCTGGGTTCCTCTCGTCTTGACGCCGAAGGATCGCGCGGAGCGCACCAACGTCTACCTGACGCTGGCGGCACGCCTCCGGGACGGCGTGACGCCTCGGCAGGCCAGTGCCGAGCTTACCGCTCTTTCGTCGGCGTCTCCGGACGCGCATCGCCAGCGTGCCACGCGAGCCGTGCCGTTGACCCAGCATCTGATGTCCGGCGATGACGGCCGCGCGTACATCTATCTGCTGTGGACCTCAGCATTCCTGGTCTTGCTGGTCGCGACAGCCAACGTGGCCAACTTGCAATATGCTCGGGCGTCCTTGCGCACCCGCGAGATTGCCATCCGCACTGCGCTGGGTGCGGGCCGCTGGAGGCTGTTGCGGCAATTGGCAACGGAGAACGCCCTGCTTGGGATACTGGCGTGCATCGCCGGGGCTTACGCCGCGACAGCCACCGTATCCTTCTTGCGCTTGGCATTTTCGCCCAGGCTGGCCCGGTATGTCAGCGGTTGGGAGTATTTTTCCGTGAACCCGCGAGCCCTTGCCTATGGGCTTGGCGCGGCCGTGCTGGCCGGGTTGCTGGCCGGAATCGCTCCGGCGTTATTCGCGTCGGGAATTCGCCCCGCCGAACAGCTCAAGGCCGGAGACCGCGCCGCCTCGGGTGGCCGCAGCCGGCATCGGCTCAAGAACACGCTGGTGGTGATTCAAGTGAGCCTGTCGATGGTGCTACTGGTGGGGGCATCCATCCTGACAGCCAGTATCCGCAGCATGAGCGAGCCTCTGCCCGGTACCGATCCAGATTCCGCGCTGACGTTCCGCATGATTCTTGCGGAATCCGGCTATCCGGGACCGGTTTAGATTCGAGCGTTCGAGCAACGGCTTTTAGCCGCACTTCACGCCATTCCCGGCGTGAAATCCGCGGCGGTGGTCATGAACCTGCCTTACGAAGGATCCCGAAGCGTCGCGAGCTTCTTTGTCGAAGGTCACCCTGTCGTAAAGGGCGTTCGAATTGCCGACGCTGCTTCTCCAGTCGGCGAGCGCCGAATATTTTCAGGCCATGCGTATCCCCATCGTCAAAGGCCGCGCCATCGAAGCCACCGACGGCCCGGCCGCCACGCCGGTTGTGGTGGTGAGTGAGACGGCGGCTCGGGAGCAATTCCCCGGACAAGATCCTTTGGGACGCAAGCTCAAGTTGTTTTCGCCCACTTTCGATATGCCGTGGATCACCATCGTGGGCGTCGCCAAGGATGTTCAAGACATCCCCGGCGAGCCTCCGATGCCAACTGTGTACCAGGCTTACGAGCAGCTTCCCAGTCGCAATTTCGACGTGATCCTGAGGGCGTCGTTGCCACCGCTCGAGGTATCCACGACCGCGCTCGCCAAGCTGCATGAACTCGACCCCTCTGAGCCGGCTTATGCCGTTCGAACTCTGCGCGGCGTGTATGACGATCAGGTAGGTCCGTTGAAATGGGTCGCTGGAATGGTGGGAGTGCTCGGCCTTCTGGCGCTGATCTTGGCTGCCATGGGCGTGTTCGGCGTGGTGGCAAATGCTGCCATCGAACGCAGGAAAGACATCGCGATCCGGATGGCGTTCGGAGCGTCCGCTGAAACCGTGACGTGGATGGTTCTGAAGCAGGGGTTGATGCTGACTCTGGCGGGTGCGGCCATCGGCGTCGCGGGCAGCGTCGCGTTGTCTCGAATCCTGGTCGCGTCGATTCCGGAGATTCACGCCGCGAGCCTCTGGCTGTATGCCGGAGTTGCCGCATTTCTCGCGGCGGTCGCCTTCCAGGCCTGCTATTTTCCTGCACGGCGCGCGGCTCTGGCCGACCCCGCGGAGACGCTGCGCAGCGAGTAGAACGGCGGATCAGGATACAATCTGTAGTTTGAGCGACTTTTTCGATCACGCCGGCTGCTGGTTTTTGCGCTCCGGAATCCAGGAACCCAGCGGCGGTGTCGCCCGCTACTACCGCCTGGACAGAGGAGCGAATCTCGCGGTCTCAAATGAGATCACCGGCTACGCCGCGAGCGCGCTTGCGTATCTGTATTCGATCACCGGGAACACGGCCTTTCGCGAAGCGGCGATTCGGGCGGCGCGGTTCCTGCACGATCAGGCTTGGGATAAAACCGCCTCGGCCTTCCCCTTCGAGCCAGGCTCGAACCTGGCGTATTTCTTCGACACCGGCATCATTGTCCGCGGATTACTGGCGGTGTGGCGGATTACGCAACAGGAGGAATTCCTGGCGCGTGCTCGCGAGGCGGCGCTTTCGCTCGCTTTCGATTTCCTGGGCGACGGCGAATATCATCCGGTCATCACGCTGCCGGACAAGCAGCCGCTGCCGCATGAGCATCGCTGGTCGCTCAGCCCGGGCTGTTATCAGCTAAAGTCGGCGCTGGCCTGGCATGACATCGCAGAGGTCTGCGGCGATGAGCACGCCGCGAAACTGTACGACGCAATGGTGACTCGCTCGCTTCAAACCCACGAATCGTTATTATCCAGCGAGCCGGATCGCGAAAAACTCATGGACCGGCTGCATCCGTACGCGTATTTTCTCGAAGGCTTGTTGCCTGTGGCCGGGCGGGAAGAGGTGCGCGCGGCTCTGGCCGCGGGGTTCGAACGGGTTTCGGCGCTGCGGCGGGAGATCGCTCCCACTTTCGAACGCTCCGACGTCCCGGCCCAGATTCTGCGGGTGAGGTTGATCGCACATCACTTGGGGGCGGTGCCGTTGGACGAAACGGAAGCCCGTGAGGAGGCGGCTCGGGTGGCGTCGTTTCAGGCGCCCGCAGATCAACCGGAGCTCCCGCTGCGCGGCGGATTCTTTTTCGGGCGCCGGAACGGTGAAACGACGCCGCATTCCAATCCCGTATCCACCGCCTTTTGCCTGCAAGCGCTGGAACTGTGGCGGCAACATCAGGCGGGGCGCTGGTCCTACGACCTTCATCAACTGATTTGAGCACGGTCCCACCCGTGGCCAAGGTTCTGTTTGCCTCCGGCTCGGAGGCGGTCATCGCTCAGACGCTTCGCGAATTTCGAGACATCTTCCCCGAGGTTCCGCTGGTCGTCGTCTCCGAATTCCCTCCGCCGGAAGCCGAGTGGATCCCGTTTCACATCCGCCGCAAATGGAGCGAGAATTACGCGTTGGTGCGATCGCGGCTCAAAGGCAGATCGATTCGCGTCGCCGCGATCATCCTGGAACCGAACACGCCGCATTGGCCGATGCGCTTCCTGGGGATGGCCATCGCGCCGTGGCGATTGCTGGCCTTCACCGAACAGGGGCAGCACTTTCGCATGCGGCCCGATAGCGCGCCGGTAATGCTGCGGCACTTGCTCTGGCGCTGCAGGAATTTCGTGCGCAGCCAGTTTCGGGAGGGCGGCTGGCTGAGGCGGAAGCTGGAGGTCGTTGGCGATGCGCGGAAGCGGCGCTTGTGGTTCTTGTATCGCCGCGCGCGCCTCGGGCCGCTGTTTTCGCGGGTGCCTGCGCCCGTCGAGCCGTGGCCGAAGCGTGACCTCGATCCCGGCATTTCGGTGGTGATTCCGTCGCGCAACGGACAGGCTCTACTCGCGGCATGCCTGCCGCTGATTCAGAACGCGGATGAAATCATCGTGGTCGATAACGGATCAGACGACGGTACGGTAGAGTTTTTGTCGAAGGCCCACCCGAGGACCGTGCTCGAGGAAAGCGCGGAAGCGCTGTCGTTTGGGGAGGCGGTGAATCGCGGCGCGCGCCGCGCCCGCTTTTCGCACGTGTGCATGCTCAACAACGACATGCTGGTTGAGCCGGGATTTCTCGCGGCGTTGCGGCGGGCGTTCGATCAGGTGCCGCATCTTTTTTCCGCGACCGCGCAGATTTTTCTTCCCGAGGGCGCGCGCCGCGAGGAGACTGGCAAAACCGTGTGGATGCCCGCCATCGCCGCCACCGATTTTCCGGTTCGCTGCGAAGAGCCGATCGAGGGCGAAGACTTGAGCCCGGTGCTGTATGGGAGTGGCGGCTGCACCTTGTACGATGCGTCGAAGCTTGCGGCGCTCGGCGGATTCGACACAGTCTATGAGACGGCGTACGTGGAAGATCTGGATGTGGGTGTGCGGGCCTGGGTGCGAGGCTGGTCCAGTGTGTATTGCGCGCAGGCTCGAGTGTTGCATCGGCATCGGGCAACGACCTCGCGCTACTTCTCACCGGAAGAGCTTGAAGTCATTCTCGAATCGAACTTCGTGCGTTTCCTGGCTCGATTTCCTGGCGGGATCTGGCGCGCGAACCTAGAGCGGCTGCGGGCACAAGGCAAGCTGGAGGCTTTGCGGGTTGCGGCTACTACGCTGGTAACGCGGAAGGCATCGCGAGATTTAACGCAGCGCGATGTTCTCGCACTGGTTCAAGGTGACGTAGCTGTATTTCCCGGAAGGCTGGCGTCGGGTCGGCCTGTGGTGTTGATCGCGAGCCCATATCTTCCTTTTCCCTTGTCGCACGGGGCTGCGGTGCGGATATACAACCTGATGCGGCGCGCCGCGCGCGACTTCGACCTGGTGCTGGTGAGTTTTGTGGAACAACTTGCCCCGGCGCCTCCCAAACTGACCGCGATTTGTGTCGAGGTGGTGACCGTGCGGCGGCAAGGCAGTCACGCGATCCCCTCCACGGGTCGTCCTGACACGGTGGAAGAGTTCGATTCGGCTGCGTTTCACGCTGTGCTGCGTCAGGCGGTCAAGAAGTGGCGTCCGCGGATCGTGCAGCTCGAGTTCACGCAAATGGCCCAGTATGCGCCTGACGCCAGGCCGGCGCGCACCATCCTGGTGGAGCACGATATCACTTACGACCTGTACGCTCAGATGCTGCAGCATGAGGAGGATTGGGAGACGCGGCAGCAGTATCAGCGCTGGCGCCGGTTTGAGACGGAAGCCTGGCGCGCGGTCGATTGCGTGGTGACCATGTCGGAGAAAGACCGAAAGGTCGTCTCAGGCAACGACCGCCAGGAGATTGCCGGATCCGTTGCGATTCCGAATGGGGTCGATCTCGAGCGGTTCCAACCAGCTTCAGAATCAGAGCCGGAGCCGAACCGGCTGCTGTTTATCGGCTCCTTTGCGCATCCGCCCAATGTCCTGGGGCTCCAGTTCTTTCTGCGGGAAGTCTTCCCCCGGCTACCGGGTGTGAGTTTGCATGTGATCGCGGGCGAGCGGCATCGGCGCTTCTGGGACTTGCGGCAGGCAAATGTCGAAGTGGAGGGTTTCGTCCCCGACGTCCGGCCGGCGTACCGTCGCGCGGCGGTAGTGATTGCGCCTTTAATCGCGTCGGCGGGCACGAACATCAAGATCCTGGAGGCGATGGCGATGGGCAAGGCCATCGTGACTACAGAAGCAGGGATCCACGGGCTCGATCTGGAGCGCGGAAAGGATCTGATCGTCACCGAACAAGCAGAGGAGATGGCGACCGCCATCCTGCGGCTTCTGAGCTCGCCTCAAGACCGGCGCGCGCTGGAGCAACACGCGCGCAATACCGCAGAGGAGCGCTACGGATGGGACGCTATCGCGGAAGAGCAGAAGCGGGTGTATCTGTCACTGATCCAGGCGTTGACGGACTCGACTCCCTGAGTTCGAACGCAGTGGTGCGCTGTGCCGTTGTGCCTGCGGCATCCGTGAGCGTAATTTCCAGCCGGTACGATCCGGGAGCCAACTTCGCGATGGGCACGGTCACCCCCACGGGGACCGAAGTTTTGCCGGCAGGGAGCTCGATCTTGGTTTCGCCGCCGTCCCAGGCTGCCTCGGCGGTCTTGTCGTTCAGAATGCGCATGCGCAGCGTGTGCGCGGTGCCTGAGGCCGGATACACCTCGAAATAGCAGAAGGCTTGATCGGACTTGGAAATGGCTGCCGCGCCGGTGGGGACCAGCTCCACGCCATTGATCACCAGCGGCGTACGATCGTCAAACAGCGACGATGCGGCGCTGTCTGCGCCCTGGCGAAGCTCCGTGCCCAGCGCGAGCCCGCTCAAGGCGAACTTGCCGGGCTGATAGGGCTCGATGGTGAGGGGACGCGTGAGTTTGCCGAAACTGTCGCCGCCGGTGCTGAAGACCACCGTCAGCGTGTACTCGCCCGGAGCGATCTTGAACTCCTTCTGATAACGCACCGGCTTCTGCTTCCAGGTTTGATCGGCTTCGTCAAAATTGAGGGTTAACGTGTCATTGAAGCGCGCACCCACTTCACCGCCGGGCGTCGACGCGATTCCCAGGATATTCACGTCCGCGTGCAGGCCGCTCTGCTTCTTCTCTAATTTGAGGGAGCCGGGTTGAATCTCCATGACCGCTTCCACGCGCGCGACATCGGCGCCGGCGTAAAAGAACGGGAGCCGCATGGAAGCTTCGATACTGCCGGATTGGGCTGAGGCGGCGCGCTTGGCCAGCTCGCTATCGACGGGGTTGGCGGTGATCAGGTTCGTGGCTCCGCCGGTGCAATAGCTGGAGCGAGCGCGCAGCGTTAAGCCGCTACGATCGGTCTTGACCTTCAAGGCGTGGCAGGTTTCCTCCGGCGAATCGGGAGGCGTGAAGCCGAGCACGTAGTATTCGGCCTGCTCCTCTCCCACCTTTTGCAAGCCGCTGGGCAGCTCGTTCGCATTGCGAATCACGAACCCTCCGGTTCCGGTGGCGAGGGCGAAAAGAACCTGCTGGTTGAGTCCGCTGGGATCCGCCGCGACGTCGGGGTCCCTATCGCCGCGCCCGCCGCCTCCGCGTCTGCCTAGGCCACCTCCACCTCCGCGTCTTCCCGGGAGACCGCCTTCGTTTTCGGCCGAGAAATTGGAGGGCACGGAGACGTCGCGGACGTCCACGGGATAGACGGCCACGTTGGAGCGATTACAGGTGTCGACCACGCGGGCGAGCGTACCTTTTTGGTCGCTGGCAGCGGTGAGGCTCCCAGTGAACAGGATGATCGCCTTTCGTCCGGGCGCGGCCTTGAGATCGGAGGCCAGGCTGATCAGCGCCTCAAACCGGTCGCGAGAGCCCGGGTTGGGTGTTGCGGGTCCGGCATTCGCGGCGTCGATCGCAGCCGCGACGGTCGGCCTCAATCCGGTCACGGCGTCTTTCAGCCGGCCGGCGCTGTCGGTGAATCCCTGCGCGATGCGGAAGCTGGCGTCGATACTGGCCACAGCGATGCGGCGAGCCGGGCCGGCATTGGCGTCGATAAATCGCATCGCGGCCTGGCGTGCGCGAACCTGGTCCGGAGGGGTCATTCCGGCCCAGTCGAAGGCCACCACCATGTAATCGGTCTGCGGTGTGCGATTGGGGGCCGAAGCCTCCAGCGAGAAACCCTGGATGGGCTGTTCCTTGTTGTTATCGAAGAGCTGAAAATCCTTGGCGGTCAGGTCGTGGACGTAGGCGCCCTTTTTGTCGGTGACCACTACGTCAACCACCACCAGATTGGTCTCGCTCTTGATGACCGGCGGGCCCTGCGGCCGGCCAACTGCGGCGCAAAGGAGGGCCAGCGTGGCAATACGCCGAATCACTGAATCTCGATCCCCTGATTTTGCGCTGCGAGCGAGTTGCCTTCCGAATCGCGCACCACCACGCGCGCGATATAGCGGCCCGGCGGGATGTCGAAACCCTCCTTGACCGTCAGCCCGGCCTTCATCGCCACGCCCAGCGTCTGATCGCGTAAATTCATTTCGAAGGTTCGCTGGGTGCCCTTGAGGTAGCGGCCATTTTCATCGAACAGGCTGGTCACCACGGTCAGGTTGTCGCGATTGCGGTCGTCGGCCTTCTTGAACTTGAGACCCCTCATGTCCACGCGAGTCTCCACGGTCAATTGCGCCTTGGCGGGGTCCTGCTTGAAGAATTCGGTGTGAACCTTGACCGGGATGCCGAGCATCTCCTCGCGCGAGAAGACGGCGTCTTCCACTTCTTCCCTGGCTTCCTCGGCCGGATCCACGGCGTGATTGGGAGCCCAGTAGCCGTGGCGCGCTTCGATCTCACCCTTTATGCCCTCGCCCTTCGTGCCCTCAGTCTTGGCGCTGTTCTTGATGGTGACCTTCAAGCGGTGGTAGCTGCCGTCGAATTTAAGGTTGTCGGGCGAGAAGCCGAGCACGTAAACGTACTCCGGCCGCGCGGCAAGCTGCTGAATGCCTTCCTCGATCCCGTTGTCGTTGTGAAAGAATCTCCCGCCCGTACCCGCGGCGACCTCGGCCAACAGGTCCTGCATCGCGTCAGCTTCGGTCTGCTCCGCTTGGATCAGTGCCGAGGTGGAATCCGCCGCATGGCCCTTATCGCTAGCCTCGTACCCCGGGGGCGTGGCGACGCCCCGAATGTCGAGGGTGTTGATGGTGACGTTGGAATGGATCGCTTTATCGAAGATTTCGTTCTCATTGATGCGATAGTCATCCGGCACAAGGAATCCTGGGCCGACCAAAACCACGCTTCGGGTTCCGGGGAGCGCGGACATGCGGCGGATCAGGTCGCGCAGGACGTTGAAGGAGACCCCGGTTTCCTCGTTGCCTAGCTGGAGCGCCATTTGCGCTGCGGGCCGCAAGCGTTCGAGAACCTCTTGAAGAGTGTGGGTCAGAACGCAGGCCGCGGTCTCCTGAAGCAGCGCGGCCAGTATCGGATCGGCGCCAGCAAGCTGCAGCACCTGGGCATCGGTCAGACCGGGGCTCAGGCCAAAGGTCTTATTGATCTCCCAGTCTGCGGCATAAAAGCTGACGTAGGGGCAATCGTGCTGCTCGTCCGTCGCCTGCGTCCACGGCTGAATCCCGTTGATCGCGGCGTGCAGCTTTTCCAGGTCATTGGTGAAATCCAGCGTGGTGCGGCCGCTGGTGGTGAAGATCCCGGTGCGGGAGGTTGGCTCGGTAATGCGATCCAGCTCCCGGTTCGCGGACCGGCGCGCGTACAGCAGATCGCCGGGTTTCATGTGGACGTCGTCGAACACGAACGCGACGAAGCGCTGCGGCAGCACCGGAGCGTTTGCCGGCGTGGTCGTCTCCGGTTCAACCGAAGGAGACGCCGAGGGGGAAGGCCCTGCGCCCACTCCGGTCATGCTGGTTTCGACGCTGAACTTGGTGATGACCTGCGCGCGGCCTTTGTCGAAGAGCTGAAAGTCTTCCTGTTTGAGGCCGCCGATGGCCTTGCCGTCGCGGTCGCGGACCACCACCGGAACGGAGACCAAATTGACGCGGCTCGAAAAGGTCGCCGGAGCCTGGTGCTGGACGATTTCCGGCTCAGGTTGAGGCGTTTGCGCCCCGGCAATCCGCACGCCCAGCCACAACCCGAGAGCAGCCCGATTCATTTCGTTCGGTTCATTGAATGTCGAAGTCGGCCGTGGTTTGTGCGGTCTTGTCCGTCGCGTCCGCCACGGTAAATTCCAGCTTATACGCTCCGGGAGGCAGACCGGAGACCGGCATCTTGCCGCCGAGATGCACCACCTGGTTGCCCGCAGGCGGCGCCGGATCGATGGTCAGCAGACCCGTGTCCACCTTCTGCTGGCCGCTTTTGCGGTCGAGCACGCGCATCCGTATGCCGAGGTTGGCCGGGGTCTTGTTATCGGCGACCAGTAGCGGCTCGTACAGCTCGACGTAAAACAGCGCCAGGTCGGACTTGCCGAAGTCCGGATTGCCGGTGGGCACGATCTGCAGGCCATCGGCGATGAGCGGCGTCTTGTCTTCGAGCATAGCGACATCCAGCAGAGAGCCCAGCTCCGCGGCGCGGTGGAAGGTCTTGCTGAGAGCCAGGCCGCTGACCGCCAGGGCATCCGAAGAATACGGGCCGATTTCGAGCGGCGTCTCCAACTTGCCGTAGCTGTCATTGCTCTCGCTGTAGACCACCTTCAAAGTGTACTTGCCGGCAGCGATGTCGAACTGATTCTCGTAGTGCAGCGGATGCGTCTTGGCTGCGTCGGCCTCCTCTTTATTCTCGAAGTCCAGCTTGAGGGTATCGCTGAAGCGGGCCGCCACCGTTCCCTGCTGCGTATAAGCGATTCCCAGGATGTTGACCTCGGAGTGCATCACGTTGCCCTTGCGCTTTTCGAACTTGAGAGCGTC
>CAWISY010000197.1:0-4838 GCA_963838455.1 Bryobacterales bacterium | reverse complement strand
TTCGGGCCGGCCGTGAACATCCAGCGCACGCCGCTGGACGGACGCAATGAGGAGTACATGGGCGAAGACCCGTTTCTGGCCGCGCAAATGGCGGTCGAGTACATTGAAGGGGAGCAGGCCCAAGGCGTTTCCTCCTGCGTCAAACATTTTGCCGCCAACAACCAGGAGAACACTCGCTTCAGGGTCAACGAAATCATTGACGAGCGCACGTTGCACGAAATTTATCTGCCGGCGTTTCGCGCCGCGATGGTAAAGGCTGACGTGTTCTCCATCATGGTCGCCTACAACAAGATTAATGGCCAGTATTGCTCAGAGAACACGCATTTGCTCAGGGACATTCTTAAAACCAATAGGTAATTAAAGGCATTGCCGTATCTGACTATGGCGCCGTGCATCACCCGGATTTAGCCGTGCTCGACGGCCTCGACATCGAAAATGGGTTGCGCCCGGATTCCGAGCCTTTTTATCTGGGGAAGCCCTTTCTGAATGGGTTGAGGAGCGCGTCGCGGTGGGCGATCACATCCTGCTGGGCGGTGACAACATCGACGCCGCGCTGGCGCACATCGTCGCGGACCAGTTGCCCAAGAAGCTGGACGCCCTCCAGTTTCACGCGCTGTGGCAGCATTGCCGCACGGCGAAGGAAAAACTGCTGGAGCCGGGCTCGAAGGAAAAAGAGGAGCCGATTACGGTGCTCGGGCGAGGCTCGGGTGTGGTGGGCGGGACGATGAAGACCAAGCTGCGCCGCGCCGACCTGGAATCGATTCTGCTCGACGGCTTTCTTCCGGAAGCCTCGATCAACGATATTCCGGAGGCTCGCACTGCTCCGCTGAGCGAGCTGGGATTGCCGTTCGCGGCCGACGCGGCGATCACGCGGCATCTGGCGCACTTCTTGCATCGTCAGGCGGCCAAGCCAACGCATATCCTGTTCAATGGCGGCGTGCTGCGCGCGGAGCTGGTGCGGGAGCGGATCATCAGTGTGCTGAACGGCTGGCTGCCGCAGCCGGTCAAAACGCTGGAGAGCGGCGACCTGATGCATGCGGTCGCGCGCGGCGCGGCTTACTATGGGCTCGCGCGGCAGGGCAAGGGCGTGCGTGTGCGCGGCGGCGTGCCGCGAACCTATTACATCGGCATCGAGGCTTCCATGCCGGCGGTGCCGGGGCGCAAGCCGCCGGTGAAGGCTCTGACCGTAGTTCCGTTCGGGATGGAAGAAGGAACCGGCCATCACATCGGCGACCGCGAGTTTGCTTTGAGCCTCGGCGGCCGGCCGCAGTTCCGCTTCTTCCAATCAGCGGACCGCAAGCAGGATCCCGCGGGCCTGCTGCTGGAACAAATCGAGCCAGGGATGGAGGAACTCGCGCCGGTGGAGGCGGTTCTCGATGGGAATCCCGGCGAGACCGTGGCGGTGACTCTGGAGGCGCAGGTCACCGAAACCGGCATGCTGGAGCTCTGGTTTGTCGCGCGCGACGGACGGCGCTGGAAGCTGGAGTTTAACGTCCGGCCCAAGACCTCGCGCCGAGCTTCCTAAGCCGGCCTCCTTAAGACGGGCCGGTCTGTGAGAAGATGTGAGATCGGAAATCTAGGGAGGATTTTTATGAGGAACTTTGTTCTGGCGCTGGCTGCAGTCACTTTCGCGGGCGCTCTCTTTGCGCAGGCTCCGGCTGCGGGCGGTGGTGGCGCGGCTGCCGCAGGCGGCACCAGCCCGGTGGTGACCAACCCGACCTACGTCGCCGTCAATCTAGAGGTCACGGTGAACCGCCCGGCGGCTGAGGTTTGGGCTCGGGTGGGCAAGTACTGCGATATCGCCGAGTGGCTGCGCCTGGCGTGCACCGTTAGCGCTGGCAAAGAGGGTGAACTCGGCGAGGTGCGATCGCTCGCCGGCGGACGGATACTCGAGATTCTGGTGGGGAAAACCGAGTTCTCCTATACCTACACGCAGCCGGTGCGCGCGGGACAGCCGTACAATCTGTATCACGGAACAGTGGAAGCCCGGCCCGCGACGCCGACGACGACGAAGCTGCTGTACTCGCTGGTATGGGACAACTCGATGCTGGCCGATGATGCGGCGCGCGAGCGGGACAAGATGCAAAAGGCGCAGCAGTTCCAGGGGGCGCTCGATAATATGAAGATTCTGGCCGAGGGCGGCACGATGCCTCCGGCTCCGGCTCGCGGAGGCGGGCGCGGACAGGGTGGCGGCAAAGGACCGGGCGGCGCTGGTCCGGGCGGCCGCTAACTCAGGGCACTCTAGCTCAAGACAAAGGTCCGGCGCTCTTCTAACTGCTTCAACAAGGCAGGGGTGGCGGAGGGCAGGGAAACCACCGACTCCCGAATTCCTTCGAGCAGCGGGCGGTCGTCTACCTTGAATCCGCACTCTTCGAAGAACCGCCGGGCGTGCGCGAGGTCGTCGAAGTAGTTGGGGTTGACGTTGCGCCCTAACCCTGCTTCCAGGCGCTGATGGAAGTTGTCGTCGGCGCGTTCCGGAATCCATTGCCGCAAGTGAATATCGGGAGTGATCCAAGCTCCGCCATAGGTGTCCAGGATGTTTCGAACATTGGCCGCCAGCCGCGTTTTTTCCGGAAATGTCAGGTAGCGCAGCAGCCCCTCGGTGGTGACGGCCACAGGCTCGTGCCGGAACCAGGAGCAAGCCTCGCGGAGTTGTTCCGGATCGAGAACACTGGCGCGGCAGAGCTTCAGGTTTTCGGGAACGGCTCCCAGTACCGCGGTGATCAGGGCTCGCTTTTGCTCGATCATGGCTGGCAGATCGGCCTCGACATACAGAGCACCGCGGAGAGCGCCGTGCCGGCTCCACTCCATACCGCGAGGCGAATAGCCGGCGGCGAGTTCCAGCACTTGGGCGGCTCGCTGCTGCTCCAAGATTCGGGAGACGGATTTGAAGCGCGCTTCAAAAAACGGCGCGTAGCGAGACATCTCTTCACGCGAATAGGGTTCGCCGAGTTGGGCTCTTAAGGGGACCAGCATCTCTTTCGCCAACGGAATGTCCGTGCATTCGCCGCGCGAAAACACGGGAAGCAGAGCGGTGGCGGAGACGCGGCTGAAGTCGTAAGGGTTCATTCTTTTAGCCCGCAAAACGGCCAAACCAGGTTACGGTCCGGCCGGGCTCACGCCCGTCGCACCGTCCCCGCGCCTTTGCGGGCATATCAGTACCCGAGCCGCAGCATGGCCTGATCCTCGCCGTCGACCGTGCCCTTGGTCAGCCAGTCGAGCGAGGCCTGAAACAGAAGCAGGTGATTCTTCTCCCACATCGCGTTGTGCGAGGAACACGCCAGATCGATGAAGACTTTCTTGGGCGAGCCCAGATCCATGTACAGCTCGCGGACGCGATCCGGATTAACCTGCTTGTCGTGCGCGCCGGAGATCATCAGCGTGGGGATCTGGGTCTTGGCCACCACAGCCTGGGACCAGCCGAACAGAGTGGTCTGCGGAGCGCGGCGCACGCCGCCGCCCCAGGTGGCGCCGACGGGATCGGAAGCCAGCATCTCTGACCATACCGAATCGAGCGTAGGCTGGTCGTATTGTGCTGGACAGCCGACCTGGCGATCCCAGTTGGCGATAAACTCCTCGCGCGATTGCGTGTTGAACGCTGCGCCATCGGCGGGAACCTGCGCCGGAGCCTCGGTCCGGAGATTGCGATTGTAGAGCGGGGCGAGCAGAACCAGCTTCAGCACTTTGCCGGCGTGCTGCGCGGCCCAGCCGGCCGACCTAGGCCCGCCCAGCGACCACCCCAACAGGTTCAGCTCTGTCACGTGGCGCAGCGCGAGTACATGATTCACCACGGCGTCAATATCGTTCCAGTCCGAGGCCAGCGTGGTCTGCTGGTGCGCATAACTGGCATCGCAGGGAGCCGCGATCAGAATCGGAACGAAGAGCGCCTGTTGCATTTTGCTCAGATTGCACGGATCGTTCATGGCCGGCGGACGAGTGGAGCGGCCGTAGCCGGTCATATCCATGGAGAAGACGTCGAAGCCGGCGCGAGCCAGGAACGCCATCCAACTGTAATCCTGGTAAGGAACGTCGAAGGCGACCTCGGCGGGCGTGCCCGCGCCATGAATGAACAGCGCGACGCGATCGGCTGGCGGCCCTCCGCGCAGCACGGTGGACGGGAGCACGACTTCGCGAACGTAGATCTCGGTTCGCTGGCCGGAGATCTGCGGCACGGTGGAACTGACCGGCACGTAATGATCGACGCGCAACAGCTTCCCGCCGTCGTCGGCCGCGGCCGCCAGGGTCGCGAATAGGAGCGTGAGAATGCAGTTGGTCTTCATGAGGTTCACCTCAAGAAGTTTACATCACTGCTTCCTCGCCGAACGTAGCGTCATGATTCCAAGCAGCGCGAATCCGGCCCCGACCACCAGCCGCAGCACGACTCCGATTCGCGACAGTCCCAGCAGCATGTTTCGCCACGCCAGCGAGGCGAACGCCAGGCCCAGCACCAGATACCACCAGCCGATCAACCGCACGTAGAGGGATTTGCGGGGCTCGGCCATTCCGTTCCTATTTTCACCGACAGGCGGGTGCAGAGTCCGGGCCCTATCAATCGAGTTGATCCCGGTATATACTTTCGAGAGCGACGGGAGGTTCCATGAAACGAACAGTATTCGCTGTACTGGCCGCGAGTGTGATAGCGCTGGGGACGGGCGGGCCGGCCCGGGCGCATCACTCCTTTGCCGCATCCTACGATACGACCCAACCGGTGGAGGTTCACGGCGTGATCACGGAAGTGCTGCTGCGCAATCCGCACTCCTGGTTCATGCTCAACGTGAAGGGCGCCGACGGCAAGATGGAGGAGTGGGCATTTGAAGCCGGCACTCCCAGCGGCATGC
>CAWISY010000196.1:0-36621 GCA_963838455.1 Bryobacterales bacterium | reverse complement strand
GGTAATCGTGGAACTGCTCGATGGTCCGATCGTCGGGCTCCCATCCCTTGGGCAGAGCGGCGTCGGCTTTCGGACCGAAGTAGTGAACCGAGAAATTGAAGAAGGCAGATTTGCGGTACATTTCGGTCTGGAATTTGTCCCACTTGTTGGCGGTGGAGCAGTAGGGCGAAGTCGGGTAGTCGAGCGGCGTGCACTGGAAGTGCTCGTCCGGGGTGATGCCGCCGCCGCCGTAAACCGTGCGGCCGCCATCGGTCATCTTGACATCCTTAGTGTTGCGCTGTTCCAGGTTCGTATGTGTGTAGTAATCCAGGAATGAGATCGAGGAATAGTCGCGCTGGATGAACCGGCCGCTGGGAGTCAGGTACTGCGCCGTGGTCAGCGCCAGGCCGGTGTTATCGCTCATCGGGAACACGGTCTGCACCAGTCCCTTGCCGAAGGTGGGTTCGCCCAGGATCCAGGCCCGGTCGTGATCCTGCAGCGCGCCGCTGACGATCTCGGCCGCCGAGGCGGTTCTGCGGTTGACCAGCACCACTACTGGATAATCCTTGCCGGTGCCTTCGAAGCGGGTCCGGTATTCCTTGTTCGAGCCCTGGATGCGGCCGTGGTGGCTGACCACCATCTCGTTCTTCTTAAGGAAGTGGCCGGCCACGTCGATGCCTTCGTTGAGCAGGCCGCCGGGATTCTCGCGCAGGTCCAGCACCAGCCCCTTCAGGTTCTTTTCGTCCAGCTTCTTGAGCTTGTCGTCGAAATCCTTGCCGGTATTTTCGTTGAACGCGGTGATGGTGATGTAGGCGATGCCGTTCTTCAGCATCATGGCGTAGGGAACGCTGGAGCGGGGGATCTCGTCGCGGACGATGTTGAAGGTGATCGGCTGGCCCACGCCGTCGCGCTTGGCCACCACCTGCACCTTGGTTTTGGGCGGCCCCTTGAGCAGTTCCGCCACGTCGGACATGGCCAGCGTGTCGGTCTTCTTGTCGTTGACCTCCATGATGGTGTCGCCCGGCCGCAACCCGGCTTTGAAAGCCGGCGAACCGGAGAACGGGAACTTCACGATGGTCCGCATGACCACGTTGCCGTCGGCGTCCTTGTCGCCCTTCTGGCCCACCATCATGCCGATGCCGGCATAGCGCCCGCTCTGGTCCTCGCGCAGCTTGCTGTATTCTTTCGGATCGAAGAAGTTGGAGTGCGGGTCGAGCGTGTGCAGCATGCCCGGAATCGCGCCCTCGCCGGCGCTGCCGTAGATGGCCTTGTCCGGGTCAACCGGGTCGGCGAAGTTCTGCTCGACAGCGGCGTAAACTCTGGTGAACGTCCTAACGCTCTGGTCCCGGTCCGACTCTTCATTGGAGTTGGCCGCCTTTACGGCGCGACCATTGAAAAAGCCCGCAGCGAGGGCACACAGAAACACGAAGGAAGGGACCACTACGAAAGAACGGCGACGAGACGGCATCAGTTAGCCTCCAGCGTTTTTAGTATAGCAGCCGGGACGGTAGCGGAAAATACAGCGCAGGGGTGGTCCCGGACGGGCGCTTTTTAGCTTACCCTTTCAATCCACACCGGCCGCTTTTACCCCACGCGGGCGCGCCGGACCTGCGGGGCAGCCAGTCCCGGCTCCATCCGCGCGGGCTTGCGCTCCGTTTCGGAAAGGCGGCGGGCCTGATCGCTGACGCACACCAGGAACATCGGCTGGCGGGCGTTCTTCAGGATGTCGATAATGCGCTCATGCTGGTCTTCGAGGAAGATCGATTTTCCGTCGGTGACCAGGTGCAGCTCCGAGCCCGGCTGCATCAGCTCCGCCAGGCGCTTGCCCATCTCGCGCTGCAGGAAGCGCAGCACGCGGCGGATTTTTTGCAGCGAGAAGCCCTTGCGCCGCAGCTCCGCGATCACGGTGATCTCGATCACCTCGCCGCGCCCGTACACCCGGCGGTGCCCCTCGTGGCGCGGAGAGACCACCTTGCGCTCATCCCACCATTGCAACTGCCGCAGGCTCACATTGGCCACCTGCGCCACTTCACTCGATGAGAAGGTCCGCTCGGGGACCTGAGGTTCGGGGCGGTTCTTGGTGCGGGGTTTAAACATGACGGGTGGTTTTCGTTTTAATCGGATTTGAACCAGACTTACCGATTGTACTCGACTGGCAGGTGGTGTCAATAGGGCTCGTGGGGGGATCACCCTCCGCCGACGAGCCAGACCACTTCGAGCCCGCCCCCATCCTCGATCACAGCCCGCGGCTCGCATTGCTACGCCTCGTCGAGATGCCAGCCAGGACGAAGATTGCCGTCGTCATCAAGGGGCAGCCATGAATGGTCGGAGAGGTGGACCTTCATTCGACGGCCGCGGCGACAGATGCCATGCCTTGGCAAGGCCGCCCTCGACCAGTTCGGTCAACGCCTCGACCACTTCCGTGCGGCGAATTGTGATTCCAGTCTTGCCGGCGTCCGCGTTGACCATCGGGAGGATCCATTGATCCACGTTCTCGCCGCCATCGCAGATGGAGTTCAGAACCTCCAAGCGGATGTACTCCCTCCGCGTCACGCCCCTCCGCCGACGAACCAGACCACTTCGATCTCAGCCCCATCCTCCACCACAGCCGCGCTCCAATCCTGTTTGCGCACGATGCAGCGGTTCAGTTCGACCGCGACTTTGGCCGGATCGATGCCCAGGTGCTCCAGCAGTCCGGCTACGTGAAACCCCTGAGGAACGCGCTGCGGCTCGCCATTCAGAACAACTCGTATTGTTTTTGTTTCAGAGGTTTGCATCGCGCCGTTTGACACCCGGTTTCGAGGATCATTATATTCAAAAGTTAAGCCAAACGACCGAGCCGAACATTTTGCCGCCAGGTGGCGGTGCGCGGCGGCCGACCAAATGCCCACTACATACCCCGAAATCTACTTCCCTGTCCTGGTTCAGTTGCTGATCGCCGCGGCGCTCGCCGGGGGGCTGATTTTCGCCTCCGTCGCGCTGGGCAAACGGGCGCGCAGCCCGCTCAAGGATACGCCGTATGAATCCGGCATGGCTCCGGTGGGCTCGGCCGCGGAGCGCTTCAGCGTCAAGTTCTACCTGGTCGGGATGATTTTCATCCTCTTCGACATTGAAGCCGTCTTCCTCTATCCCTGGGCCGTGGTCTACCGCCAGCTCAAGCTGTTCGGTTTTTTTGAGATGTTCATCTTTGTCGCGCTGGTCCTGATCGGATTCTTCTACGTGTGGAAGAAGGGCGCGCTGGACTGGGCCGCTGCCCCGCGGCCGAATAAACGGGAGAGCAAATGAACCACCCCGCGATCTTAGAAACCACCGAAGTGCTGGGCGAGACCACGATCATGGTGGAGGCCCCGCGCATCGTGGAGCTGTGCCGCTTCCTCAAGGACGAAGAAAAATTCGTGCGCCTCAGCGCGGTCACCGCGGTCGACTGGCATCCGGCTGAGCCGCGCTTCGAAGTGGTCTACCTGCTCCACTCCATCACGCCCAACCGGCGCCTGCGCATCAAGACCAAGCTGAGCGGAAAAAATCCCGAGATCGATTCCGTGATTCCGGTGTGGACTGGGGCCAACTGGTATGAGCGCGAAGTCTTCGACATGTTCGGCATCACCTTCCGCAACCATCCCAACCTGGTTCGGATCCTGATCCGACCGACTGGGAGGGCCATCCGCTGCGCAAGGATTATCCGGTTCACGGCTACAAATACAGTTACAGCAATGAGTAAAAAACCACTCTTTGAGGAGCACGTAGCGACCATCGCCGCGGAGCAGGAAGTTCCCGCTTCGCCTTCGGCGCCGCGGCGCATGACCCTGAACATGGGGCCGCAGCATCCTTCCACGCACGGCGTGCTGCGCATCGTGCTGGAACTGGAAGGCGAGACCATCATCAGCGCCGAGCCGGACATCGGCTTCCTCCACACCGGCATCGAGAAGGAGTGCGAGCAGAAAACCTGGGCGCAGGTGGCCACGCTCACCGACCGCGTCGACTATCTCTCGAACCTGGCGAACAACCTGGTCTACGCGCTGGCGGTCGAAAAACTCCTGCAGATCGAGATCCCGCCCAAGGCGCAGTGGATGCGCGTGCTGATGGCGGAACTTTCGCGCCTCAACAGCCACCTGGTGTGGCTGGGCACGCACGCCCTCGACATCGGCGCGATGAGCATGTTCTTCTACTGCTTCCGGGAGCGCGAAGACATTCTGCAGCTGCTGGAGATGTTCTCCGGCCAGCGCATGATGACCAGCTACATCCGCGTAGGCGGCTTGGCGCTGGACCATCCGCGCGGCTGGCAGAACGCCATCGGCAAGTTCATCCGCGCCTTCCCCAGCAAGGTAGATGAATACGAAGTCGCTGCTGGATACGAATCCCATCTGGACCATCCGCACCAAGGGCGTCGGCTACATTTCGCTCGAAGACATGCTCGATCAGGGCGTCACCGGCCCGATGCTCCGCGCCGCCGGCGTTCCGCTCGACATTCGCAAGACCGAGCCTTATTCCAGCTACGACAAATTCAATTTCAACGTCGCGACGCGCACCGAAAACGACGTCTACGCCCGGTACCGCGTGCGTCTTCAGGAAATGCGCGAGAGCGCCAAGATCATCACCCAGGCGATCGAAGGCATGCCGGATGGCCCCTATCAGGCTGACGCTCCGCACGTGGTCCTGCCGGATCGCGAAAAAATGAAGACCCAGATGGAGGCGCTGATTTATCACTTCAAGATCGTCACCGAGGGCTTCCGTGTTCCGGCCGGCGAAGTGTTCCAGTGCATCGAATCGCCGCGCGGCGAAATCGGCTACTACATCGTCAGCGACGGGACTTCGCAGCCCCTATCGCGTGCATATGCGCACGCCCAGTTTCGGCAATTTGCAAGCCCTGCCCACTATGCTGAAGGGCATCCTGATGGCCGATTCGATCGCGGCGCTGGGAAGTATGGATTTCGTGCTGGGAGATACGGACCGCTGAACATGACTTTTTCTCCTCAACTGGAAGAGCGCTTCGCCAAAATGCTCCAGCTTACCCGGAGGGCCGCAAGCGCTCCGCCGTGGTGCCCATGCTGATCTACGCGCAGGATGAAACCGGCGCGGTCACGCCGGAGCTGATCGAAGAAGTAGCCAAGCGCTGCGAGGTCGAGCCCTTGCAGGTGGACGAAGTGGTGGGCTACTACTCCATGCTGCACCGCAAGCCGCTCGGCAAATATCACGTGCAGGTGTGCACCAACATCAGTTGCCTGCTGGTGGGCGGCGAGGAGCTCTACGAGCACTGCAAGAAAAAACTCGGGATCGGCCACAAGCAAGTAACCTCCGACGGCCAGTTTTCGCTAGAAGAAGTCGAATGCATGGGCGCGTGCTCCTGGGCGCCGGCGGTGGAAATCAATTACGATTTTCATCACTTTGTGACACCGGAGAAGTTAGATCAATTGATCGACGCTCTCAAGAAGAAAGCCAGCTAAGAAAGCCCCCTGATGCCGCTCAAGCTCTACAACGAACCCAGCCCGCTCGAGACCAAAGTCCTGAGCAAGCGCTTCGGCCTGGAAAATTCGCATCGCCTCGACACCTACCTGGCCACACGACGGCTTCAAAGCGTTCCTGAAGGCGCGCGAGATGACGCCGGAGCAGATCGTCGACGAAGTCAAGGCGTCGGCCCTGCGCGGCCGCGGCGGCGCGGGTTTCCCTACCGGCCTCAAGTGGAGCTTCGTTCCGCGCACCTCGCCCAAGCCCAAATACATCGTCATCAATGCGGACGAAAGCGAGCCCGGCACCTGCAAGGACCGGCTGCTGATGGAGTACGATCCGCACCAGTTGATCGAAGGCATCCTGATCGCCGGCCTAGCCATGGATTCGCACAAGGGCTACCTATATATACGCGGCGAGTATCGCTACCTGCTCGATCACATGGACGCCGCCATCGCCGAGGCGTACTCGCGCGGCTACCTGGGCAAAAACATCGCCGGCACTGGTTTCGATTTCGATCTGTACACGCACTCCGGCGCGGGCGCGTATGAGTGCGGCGAAGAAACCGCGCTGCTCGATTCGCTGGAAGGCAAGCGCGGCATCCCCCGCATGAAGCCTCCGTTCCCGGCGGTGGCTGGCGCGTGGGCCTCGCCGACGCTCCTAAATAATGTCGAGACCTTCAGCGCGGTTCCGTTCATCATTCGCGAGGGCGGCAAGGCGTTCGCGGATCTGGGAACTCCCAAGAACGGCGGCACGCGGCTGCTGTGCATCTCCGGCCACGTGAACAAACCCGGCGTTTATGAGCTGCCGCTGGGCTATCCGATGCTGAAGGCCATCTACGAAGTGGCCGGCGGCATTCCGGGTGGCAAGAAGCTCAAGGCTGTGGTCCCCGGCGGATCCTCCTGTCCTCTGCTCCGCGCCGAGGAGTGCGACATCCCCATGGATTACGACACCCTGGCCAAGATCGGCAGCATGCTTGGCTCGGGCGGCATGGTGGTGCTGGATGAAACCGACCGACATGGTCCGCTTTGCCCTGCGCATCATGCGCTTCTACGCGCATGAAAGCTGCGGCTGGTGCATCCCGTGCCGCGAAGGCACCACCTGGCTGCGAAAGATTTTGCAGCGTTTCGACGATGGTGGAGGCCGCAAGGACGACATCAGCCTGCTCGGCGAATTATCGAAGAACATGCTCGGCCGGACTTTCTGCGCCCTGGGCGATGCGGCCGCGATGCCGACCATCTCCATCGTCGAAAAGTTCCGCGAGGATTTCGAGAAGAAGCTGGCGGAAAGCTCCAAAGGTCAATTGGTGACGGTCTGAAATCGGTGACGGTCTGAAAGAAGATATGGCGGAAACGGTAAAGCTTACTATCAACGGAAAACCGATCGAGGCCGAGAAGGGTACGCTGCTGATCGAGGCCGCCCGGCAGAACGGCATCGAGATCCCTTCGTTCTGCTATTACGAAGGTCTACGCTGCAGTAGCCGCCTGCCGCATGTGCCTGGTGGAGGTGGAAAAAACCCCCAAGCTGCAGGTCGGCTGCACGCTGCCGGTGGCCGAGGGCATGGTGGTGCACACCGAATCGGAAATCGTGAAGAACGCCCGCAAGGGCACGCTCGAGTTCCTGCTGACCAACCATCCTCTGGATTGCCCGGTGTGCGACAAGGGCGGCGAGTGCGAGCTGCAGGACATGGTGTTCCGCTACGGCGCGGGCGAAAGCCGCTTCACGGAGCGCAAGGTGCACGTGGATGAGCAGCAATGGTCGCCGGTGGTGTACTTCGACGCGCCGCGCTGCATCCTGTGCTACCGCTGCGTGCGCGTCTGCGATGAAGGGATGGGCGTGGACGCGCTGGGCGTCGCCAACCGCGGCGTGATCTCCGAAATCGTGCCCAATCACCACGATCACCTGGAATGCGACGAATGCGGCGCCTGCATCGACATCTGTCCGGTGGGCGCGCTCACCAGCGGCAGCTATCGTTATCAGACCCGGCCGTGGGAGATGAACCACGTCGGCACCATCTGCACCCACTGCGCCGACGGCTGCCGCACCACCCTTGGCGTGCGCAACGAAAAAATCATTCGCGGCAATAACCGCGACCGCAGCGGCATCAACGGCGAGTTCCTGTGCATCAAGGGCCGCTACGGCTTCGATTTCATGGAGCATCCCGAGCGCCTGCAATCGCCCATGATGCGGGTGGGCGGGAAGCTGGAAGCCGGTCTCCTGGTCGGAGGCGCTCGAGGTCGTGGCCAAGAAGTTCATCGAGGTGAAGGCGCGCGGCGGGCAGCTTCGGCGTCATCGGCTCCAGCCGCACCACCAACGAAGAGAATTACTTCCTGGCAGAAGTTCGCGCGCCAGGGGCTGGGCACCAAGAATATCGACCACCACCGCACGCGGCGATCTGACCACGCTTCTTCGACGCGCTGACCGATCGCGCCAACGTGCTGGCGACGACCGACGATATTTATCCAGGCCAAGGCCGTGCTGGTGGTGGCGAGCGACCTTTCGCAGCAGCATCCGTTGCTGGCCTTCCAGATCGCGCGCCAATGTCCGGCATCCACGGCGGGCACGTCTACGCCGTCACGCACAGGACCGGTTCGCGAAGACAAGCAGGCGGTTGCGAGCGTGCGCGTGGCAAAGGGCGGGGAACTGGCCGGAGTCGAATCGCTGCGCGACAAGCTGAAAGCCGAAGCCGATCTGGTGATCCTGTTCGGCGACGCGATCCAGGGCGAGGCTCTGCGCAAGCTGGTCGCCTTCGGAGATTCGCTCGGGATTCCGGTTAAATACGTTTGCCTGGTAGACTACTCCAACTCGCGTGGCGCCTTCGACATGGGCCTGATCCCGCGCGACGGTGGCTTGGCTCGGGAGCAGATGCTGGCGCGGTATCTGGACGTGTTATGGGTGGTGGGTGCGAACCCGTTCAAGCATCCTCCGCACTCCGATTTCGCCGCCGGATTCACCGTGGTCCAGGACATGTTTTTAACCGAGACGGCCAAACGCGCCGACGTGGTTCTGCCCGCGGCCTCGGCTTATGAGAAGACCGGCACCGTGACCAACGTCTGCGGCGAAGTGCAGAAGCTGAAGATGGCCATCAAGGCGATGGGACCGAAAACCGATCTCGAAATCTTTGGCCTGATCGCCCGCGAAATGGGCGCGGGCGCCCTCAAGACGCTGGGCATGTGGACGCCGGACAAAGTCTTCGACGAGATTCGCAGCAGCGTGCACGGCTACGACGTGCCCATGCCGGTGGTCTCCACCGGCGGCGCTGCGCCCACCATGCCCTTGAACGGACGCGTCGCGGCTCTGCCCGGCGCGGTTGCCTCCTCCGGCGACACGTTGTTCACCTCCGGAACGCTGGGGCGTTATTCCAAAGTGCTCAACGAGGTGCTGGAATCCCCCGGAGCCCTCTATGCCAAGAAGGAGCGCCCCCGCTAATCCATGCCTTACATTGTTCTGAGCCTCATCAAGCTGCTGATTGTGGTGCTGATCGTGATGCACGTGTTGGCCTACCTGCAGTGGGTGGAGCGCAAGGTTATCGCGCACGTGCAGCTCCGCGTGGGTCCACGCCGCGTGGGTCCGCACGGGTTGCTGCAGCCCCTTGCCGACGTGATCAAGCTGGTGACCAAGGAGGGCATGATCCCCTCCCACGTCCATCTCGGTTTCTACTTCCTGGCCCCCTTTCTGGCGGTTCTGTTCGCCCTGATCCCGATGTGCCTGATCCCCTTCGGCGGCGATATCAGCGTCTTCGGCATTCACACCACCCTGCAGGTTACCGACGTCAATATCGGCGTGCTGCTGGTGCTGGGCCTGTCGGGAATGGGAGTCTACGGCGTTGCGCTGGCCGGCTGGGCCTCCAACAACAAATATGCGCTGATGGGCGGCCTGCGCAGCTCCGCGCAGATGATCAGCTATGAGCTGCCCATGGCGCTGGCCATCGCCGCGCCCCTGTTGATGCTGAACACGCTCAGCTTCCGCCAGATGGTAGACCATCAATCCGGCTTCATGCTCGGCTTTATTCCGCGCTGGGCGATTTTCCAGGGTCCCTTCCCGCAGATCTTCAGCTTCATCCTGTTTTCGATCGCCGGCTTCGCCGAGACCAACCGCGTTCCCTTCGATCTCCCGGAGGCCGAAAATGAGCTGGTGGCCGGGTTCCACACTGAGTACTCCAGCATGAGTTTTGCGGCGTTCTTCATGGCTGAATACGCCAATATGCTGACCGTTTCCTTCGTCGCCACGCTGCTGTTCCTGGGCGGATGGCAGCCCTTGTGGCCGGCTCAATATGGATCGAGTTTTCTGCCGTCGGTGATCTTCCTCGCTAGCGCGCTGGCGTGCTTCTCGCATGCGGCTCGGCCGGCTCGCCCGTTTGACCGCATTACGCTGCCGGTGTTTGGCGTGATTTTCCTAGGGATCGCGGGCCTGTTCCTGATTCCGCAGGGGCAGCAGATCCTGATGCCGCTGTTCTGGTTCGGAGCCAAGTCCGGCTTTATCCTGTTCGTGTTTATCTGGGTGCGCGCGACCCTGCCGCGCTTCCGCTACGACCAACTCATGCGCTTTGCCTGGACCTTTATGTTCCCGGCGGCGCTGATCAACCTGTTCGTCACTTCGCTTCTGGTGGCCGTGAGCTAATTATGGACGCTGTCTTATTCCTCGTTTTTGCCGCCATCGCTGTCGTCTGCGCCGTCAATCTGGTCCTGCAGCGGCACCCTATCGCCAGCGCTCTTTCGCTGATCGGCGTGATGGGATCGCTGGCCTTCGTGTTCCTCCAGTTGGGCGCGGAGTTCCTGGCGGCCGCGCAACTGGTGGTCTACGCCGGCGCCATCATGGTGCTGTTCGTCTTCGTGATCATGCTGCTCAATGAAGGCAAGGAGCGCAAGGCGAAATTGAAACTGTGGGGGCGCTGGGCCGGCCCTCCGCTGCTGCTCTTGTTCGTGGCGCTGATCGCCTACCTGATTGAAGCCATCCTGCCGCAACAGGCCAGCGTGCGCTTCGGATCCTTCACCGCCGGAACCGCGGAGCAGATTGGCATCAAGTTGTTCACCCAGTACCTGCTGCCGTTTGAAGTCACCAGCATCCTGATCCTGATCGCCATCGCCGGGGCCATCGTCCTGGCGCGAAAGGAAATCGATTGATGCCGTTCCCTTATTGGATTACAGGAGTTCCCTTCTCCTGGTATCTGATCCTGAGCGCCGTGCTGTTTGCCTTGGGAGTCGCGGGCTTCCTGTTCCGCCGCAACATCATCACCGTGTTCATGTCCATTGAGCTGATGCTCAACGCGGTGAACCTGAGCTTTGTGGCGTTCTCCTACAAGCTGCGCCAGAACGACGGGCACATCTTCAGCTTCTTCGTGATGGTGGTGGCCGCGGCTGAGGCCGCGGTCGGCCTCGCCATCATTCTGACCGTGTTCAAGAATCGCCAGACCCTAGAGATCGACGAGGTCAGTTCGCTCAAGAACTAACCACCATCCACGATGCAACTTTGGCTCATTCCCATTCTTCCGCTAGCCGGCTTCGCCGTCAACGGCCTGTTGGGCCGGCGATTTCCCAAGGCCGTGGTCAATTTGTTCGCGGTCGGCAGCGTGCTGCTGTCGTTCCTGTGGGTGTTGAAGACGCTGAGTGCGCTCGGCGCATTCAGCGGCGGTCTCGAAAAGCGCCTACTTCGAGCACTACTACACCTGGATCAAGTCCGGCCCGCTGACATCAGCGTCGATTTCGCGGTCGACCGCCTCACCGCTGTGATGCTGATGATCGTCACCGGCGTCGGCCTGCTGATCCATATTTATGCCGTCGGCTACATGGCGCATGAAGGCGGCTACTACCGCTTCTTCGCCTACCTGAACCTGTTCATGTTCTTCATGCTGGTGCTGGTGCTGGGCGCCAACTACCTGCTGCTGTTCGTGGGATGGGAAGGCGTCGGGCTTGTGCAGCTACCTGCTGATCGGCTTCTACTTCCTGGAAAAATTCGCCACCGACGCGGGCAACAAGGCGTTCATCGTGAACCGCATCGGCGACTTCGGCTTCTCGCTGGCCGTCTTTCTGATCGTCGACCACTTCGGCTCGCTCGATTTCGGTAAGGTCTTCTCGCAAGGTCCAAGGACCATGCCGGTCGAGCCCAGCCGCCGGATGGATCACCGCGATCTGCGCTGCTGCTGCTGGTCGGCGCGACCGGTAAATCCGCGCAGATTCCTCTGTATGTCTGGCTGCCGGACGCGATGGCCGGCCCCACTCCGGTCAGCGCCCTGATCCACGCCGCCACCATGGTCACCGCTGGAGTCTACATGATCGCCCGCAGCGCGCCGATTTTCCTGCATTCCGCCTTCGCGCTGGAATCGTCGCCATCATCGGCCTCGCCACGGCGTTCTTCGCCGCGACCATCGGCCTGGCGCAGAACGACATCAAGAAAGTCTTCGCCTATTCGACCGTTTCGCAGTTGGGCTACATGTTCGTCGGCCTCGGTGCGGGAGCCTTCTCCGCCGGCATCTTCGCACGTGATGACCCACGCCTTCTTCAAAGCTCTGCTCTTCCTCGGCGCCGGCAGCGTGATCCATGCGCTCTCCGGCGAGCAGGACCTGCGCAACATGGGCGGCCTGGCCAAGAAGATCCCGATCACCTTCGCGACCCTGCTGTGCGCCGGAGTCGCTATCGCCGGCGTGCCTCCCTTCTCCGGCCACTATAGTAAGGACGCCATTCTCGAAGCTGCGTACCTGCAATCGCCGTGGATTTACTGGGTCGGCGTATTCACCGCCGGCATGACCGCCTTCTACGTCTTCCGCGCGCTGTTCCTGTGCTTCTTTGGCGAATACCGCGGCAAACTCGCGGAACCTGAGGCTCATGCTCATGGCAGCCATGCCGATGAACACAGCCACGGACACACCCACGGCCACGGCATCCACGAATCGCCCGCCGTCATGTGGATCCCTCTGGCGATTCTCGCCGTGCTCAGCCTGGGAGGCGGATTCATCAACATTCCCAAGTTCCTCGATCCCATCTTCCCGCTGGCCGAAGGCGGGGCTCCGGAGTGGCTGGGCTACGTCTCCATTACGATGGGCCTCAGCGGGATCATCCTCGCCTACGTCTTCTACGTGGCCGCGCCCGCTATCCCGGAAGGTCTAGCCAGCGCCTTCAGCGTCCCCTACCGCTGGCTCTATAACAAATTCTACGTGGATGAGTTCTACGACGCGACTGTGGTCGAGCCCCTTGTCGACGGCTCCCGCGAGTTGCTCTGGCAGGCGGCCGATGTCGGCGTCATCGATGGCGCGGTGAACGGAACCGGCAAGCTGGCAGCCGCCACCGGCAATCTTCTGCGCCACGCGCAATCCGGCTACATCCGCAGTTACGCTGCCTGGGTGGTGGCCGGCTCCATCCTGATCATCGCCTACATGGGCCTGAGGGGGATCTTCTAAAATGACTACCCTCGATCTGGTCCTGTTCCTGCCTTTGATCGGATTTCTAGTGCTGATGATGGTGCCGAAAAGCAACCCGGGCGCCTCGCGCATGGGCGCGCTGGTCATCTCGCTGGCTGTCTTCGTGGCCTCGCTGCTGCTGCTGGCGCCGTATTGGTACGCCACGCCCACCGGCTATACATTCACCACCAACGTCTCCTGGATCAACTACCCGCCCATCCGTTACCACGTCGGAATCGACGGCCTGAGCCTCTGGCTGGTGCTGCTGACCACCTTGCTGACGCCGATTGCGTTGCTGGTGTCCTGGAAATCCGTCGACCATCGCGTCAAGGAATTCTTCGCGTTCATGCTGCTGCTGGAATTCGGCATGATCGGAACTTTCGTCGCCCTGGACCTGTTCCTGTTCTTCACCTTCTGGGAAGTTTCACTGGTGCCGATGTACTTTCTGATCGGCATCTGGGGGCATGAGCGGCGCATCTACGCGGCCGTCAAATTCTTCCTCTACACCATGGCGGGCTCGGCCCTGATGCTGGCGGCGATCATCTATCTCTACAACAAGAGCGGCACCTTCGATTACACCAGCATTCTGGCCATGCTGCAGTCCGGAGGCCTGGCGTTGGATTCGAAAACCTCCATGCTGCTGTTCCTGGCGTTCTTCATCGCCTTTGCCATCAAGGTTCCCATCTTTCCGCTGCATACCTGGCTGCCCGACGCGCACGTGGAAGCGCCCACGGCCGGCTCCGTCATGCTGGCCAGCGTCATGCTGAAGATGGGAACGTACGGACTGCTGCGCTACTGCCTGCTGCTGTTCCCCGCCGCGGCGCACACCTGCGCGCCTTGGATCGCCGGGCTGGCGATTGTCGGCATCCTCTACGGAGCCCTGGTCGCCCTGGTGCAGCCCAACATGAAGAAGCTGGTGGCGTACTCCTCGGTCAGTCACCTGGGATTCGTCGTGCTGGGCATCTTCTCTTCACCCAGGCCGGACTCGACGGAGCGGTGTACCAGATGCTCAATCACGGCGTCTCCACCGGCGCGCTGTTCATCATGGTCGGCTATCTCTATGAGCGGCGCCATTCGCTGGAAATCGCCGCCTATGGCGGTGTCGCCACGCCCGCCCCCAATCTTTCGGCCATCTTCCTGGTCACCACGCTGGCCTCTATCGGCCTGCCCACGCTCAACAACTTCATCGGCGAGTACCTGGTGCTTCAGGGCTCCGCGGAAGCCAACTTCACTTGGACGGTTTTCGCGGCGCTGGGCGCGATTTTCGCTGCCTGCTACATGCTGTGGCTGTATCAGCGGGTGTTCTACGGAAAGGCCTCCGATTCGTTGAGCCACCATATGCCGGACCTGAGCGGGCGCGAATGGGCCGCGATCCTGCCCCTGGTGCTGCTGATGGTCTGGATGGGCACCTTCACGCAAACCTTCCTGCCTTCGATCAGCGCGCAGAACGCGCAAATCCTCCAGCAGGCCAAGCCGGCCGCAACAGTGGCTTCGGCGGGGGCTTCCGCGGAGGGGACTCACTAAATGGACCTCACACCTTTTCTGCCGTCGTCCGCCGACTACATCCGTGTTCTGCCCGAGATCGTTCTCACGCTGATGGGCGTCTTCATCCTGTTCCTGGAGGCTATTCTCAGCGAGGAGAAAAAGGGAATCTTCGGCCCGCTCGCCATCATGGGCCTCGCCGGAGCCGGGGCCGGCGCGTTCCTGGCCTACGGGTATCCCGGCCAGGCGTTTCAGGGCATGATCATCATCGACGGCTTCGCCACTTTCTTCCGCGTCCTGGTGATCGCCGTCGGAATCCTGACCGTGTTTGCCTCGGAAGATTACCTCAAGCGCGAGCACGCCATGGGCGGCGAATATTACGCCCTGATCCTGTTCAGTATCGCCGGACAATCCGTGATGGCCTCGGCCAACGAATTGATCATGATCTTCATCGGCCTGGAGATCTCCTCCATCGCCTCCTACATTCTGGCCGGGTATTTGCGCACCGATCCCCGCAATAATGAGAGCGCGCTCAAGTATTTCCTGCTGGGCTCCTTCGCTACCGCGTTTCTGCTCTATGGCGTCGCCTGGATCTACGGCGCCACCGGTTCCACCAACCTGAGCGCGATCCGCCGGGCAGTGGTGCTGGGCAACGGTCCGATGGCGCTGGTGACCGTCGCCGCGGCGCTGATGTTTGTCGGCTTCGCCTTCAAGATCTCGGCCGTGCCCTTCCAGACCTGGGCTCCGGACGTCTATCAAGGCGCGCCCGCTCCCGTTTCCGCGTTTCTCTCGGTCGGCCCCAAGGCCGCCGCCTTCGCTATCCTGCTGCGGGTCTTCCTCACTGCCTTCCGCCCCATCACGGATTCCTGGGTGCCGATGGTTTGGGCCGTGGCCCTGGCTACCATGACGGTCGGAAACTTCGCCGCGATCCTGCAATCGAACGTCAAGCGCCTGCTGGCCTACAGCTCGATTGCCCACGCCGGCTACGTGCTGGTGGCGGTGACCGCGCATTCGGGCGACGGCTCCGCCGCGGCCATGTTCTATCTCGCTGCCTACGCGCTCACCAATATCGGCGCCTTCGCCGTGGTCGCTTATTTCTCGCGCAAAGGCGAGCAGTTTGTCGCCATTGACGACTTCGCCGGCTTGGCCCAGCGCCAGCCCGGCATGGCCGCCATGCTCACCATCTTCCTGCTCAGCCTGATCGGCGTGCCGCTCACCGGCGGGTTCTTCGGCAAGTTCTATATCTTCAAGGCGGCGCTGGATGCGCACCTGGTGTGGCTGACCGTGCTCGGCTTGCTCAACAGTGCGGTCGCGGCGTACTACTATCTGCGCCTTCTCGTGGTCATGTATTTCAAGGAGCCGGGCGAATCCGTGGAGAATCTTCCCAACCCCGGCGCCGCGCTGTGCATCGCCGTCTACGCCTCCGCGCTGGGCGTCCTGGTACTCGGCATTTTCCCCGGTTGGGTGCTCGATTTCGCCGCCAAGGCGGCTCTCCGGTAGAGGGCATCCGCTCCCTTCGGTCGCGGCTCATTATGACCGAAGCAGAGCCGAGACCAAAGGAAGCGGTGCTTAGAACAATTCGCTCAAGCCCGAGAACCTCGCTACTTCGAGGAACCGGGCGCCTTCGGGCTTGCGCAGCTCCGCCCGCTCCAGCACCCAGGTGCGGGCATGCGGCACCAGCACCGCGCCCAGTCCGGCTTCGAGCGCCGGGTTAATATCCGACTTCGGCGAATTTCCGATCATCCACGTCTCGCCCGGGGCCAGGTTCCTTCGGGAAACAATGCCGCGGTACGCTTCGGCGTCCTTTTCTTTGACGATCGCCGTATGCGCGAAATAGCGTCCCAGTCCGGATCGATCCACCTTCAGCTTCTGCTCCTCCGGATGGCCCTTGGTGAACAGCGTCAAATCGTGACGTGAAGCCAATTGCTCCAGCGTCTCCTTCACCCCTTCGATCAACTCGATTGGCTGCTGCAGAATCCGCTCGGCCAAGCTCATCACGTGCTCCAGATCCGGCTCGCCGATCTCGCGCTCGGCCAGGTGGCGGTAGGCCTGCTGCAGATTGCGGCCGAAGTTGCGCGCGCCGTAGCCGTGGATGCGGGCGTTCACCAGCTCGATCTCATTCAGTACTTCGCGGATTTGCAGCGGATTGAGAGAAGAATGATCCAGGAACTCGACAAAATCGTCGAATGCGCTCTCGAAATAGATGTTATTTTCCCACAGTGTGTCGTCGGCGTCGATTAATAAGAAGCTCATTTCCCGGGCTATCTCACTCTGCAAGTTTTCCGTGGCCGTTGCGCGGCGCCAGATTCCGCACCTTTTGGATGCGCCGCTGCTTCTGCAGATACGCGGGGAAGAATCCGGCAAGGTGGCGCAGCCGTTCCGCCTCGCTGCGCGTGGAAAGCAGCAATTGCCGCAGAGCCAGGTCCGGCACGTTCTGCGCCAGCCGGAAACTGAGTTGCGGATGGGCGGACTCGGTTTCGGGCAAACCCGCCTCGGCAAGCAGGTGCTGCATCTCGTTGTAGCCGTCCACCGCCAGCTTCAGGATCTCCGGCGTGGCCGGCTCCGACGCCTCATCGTCGAAAAATTCCACCGCGCCGCGCAGAAACTGGCGTTCGTCGTTCAGCAGCAGGATCTCGAACCGGCGGCGTCCGCGCGTCAGGATGTCCAGCCGGCCGTCGGGATAGCGCCGCAGCACCTTGTCGATGGTCGCCGTGCAGCCGGTGTTGACCACGCCTTTTTCGCTCGCCAGCACCACGCCGAATTCCTGCCGGTCCCGCAGCACCTCGCCGATCATTTCCTTGTAGCGTTCCTCGAAAATGTGCAGGGGCAGCTCCGCCCCGGGAAACAGGACCACCTGGAGCGGAAACAGCGGCAACATGCCCTCGTGCATGCTACCATTATCACTTTCGCGGCCTCTCCCCCGGCGCCGCTTGGTTTCTGAGTACATGATCCTCAAGCTGAAAAGAACTCCCGGAATTTACCTGGTGGGTTTCATGGGCAGCGGCAAATCTACGGTTGGCCGCGCTCTGGCCGACGAGCTGGGCTGGAACTTTTTCGATCTGGACGAGGAGATCGAGCACGAGCAGGGAGCCACCATCGCCTCCATCTTCGACGCCCGCGGGGAGACCGAGTTCCGCCGCATCGAGGCCGAGGCGCTGCAGCGTTGCGTGCACGCGGTGCAATGCGGCAAGCCGCGCGTGATTTCGCTCGGCGGCGGCGCGTTTCTGGAGAGCGGGAACCTGGACCTGGTGCTGAACAACGGCGTCAGCGTGTGGCTGGATTGCCCGCTGCCGGTGATCGAGCGGCGCATCGCCGGGTTCGCCCATCGCCCGCTGGCGCGCGATCCCAACCGGCTGCGGCACCTTTACGAAACGCGCCGCGAAGGCTATGCCCGCGCCGACTACCGCATCGACATTGATGATGACGACGCGGCCGCAGCCGTGGCCCGCATCCTCGCACTTCCATTGTTCTAAGGCGAGCCATGTCCCGCCAAAGGCAGCACGCGCTTCAGATTTTCCGCGCCGCCCTCGACGCTGCCGATCCGTACGAGGCCACCCGCAAGTGCGTTCACTTCGACGGACAAGTCCTGACCGTGGGGCAAAAGCGCTACACGCTGGCGGATTATGATCGCGTCCAGGTGATCGGCGCGGGCAAAGCCACCGCCGCCATGGCTCTCGCTGTCGAGCGCGTTCTCGGCCGCCGCCTCAGCGGAGGCCTCATCAATGTTCCGGACGGGATTCCGGACGGGAATCGGGTCCGCCTCAGGCGCATCGAAATGCAACCGGCCGGCCATCCCATCCCCGACGAACGCGGAGTCGAAGGAGCTCGGAAGATGCTGGAGATCGCTCAGGCAGCCGGTGCTCGGGATCTGCTGATCGCTCTCATCTCCGGCGGAGCCTCTGCTATGCTGCCGGCTCCCGCTCCGCCGCTGACGCTCGAAGGCAAGCAGCAGTTAACCCGCCGGCTGCTCGCCTGTGGCGCGACGATTCACGAAATGAACGCCGTCCGCAAGCACCTGAGCATGATCAAGGGCGGCCAGCTTGCCCGAGCCGCCTTCCCGGCGCGTCTGGAAACGCTGATGATTTCTGACGTGGTGGGCGACGATCCGGAGGTCATCGGCTCCGGACCCACCGTGCCTGATCCATCTACCGTTGCGGATGCCCGGCGAGTCTTCGAAAAATTCGGTCTGCCGCTTAGCGCCGACATAGAAGCCGCGCTGCATGAGACTCCCAAGCCTGACGATCCCGCTTTCCGCCGTTCGCGCCATCGCATTATCGCCAGCAACAAGCAGGCTCTGGATGCGGCTGCCCGCCGCGCCCGCGAGCTCGGTTATCACACTCG
The DNA here is from genome assembly GCA_963838455.1 of Bryobacterales bacterium. GTDB lineage: Bacteria > Acidobacteriota > Terriglobia > Bryobacterales > Bryobacteraceae > Palsa-187. The sequence goes on along the minus strand of CAWISY010000196.1, from coordinate 17,984 downwards.
CGTGATCTCCTCCACCATTCAAGGCGAGACTCGCGATGCCGCCGTAAGTCACGCCGAGATCGTCAAGAATATTTTGAGCGGCAAAGGCCCCGTGCGCCGTCCGGCATGTGTACTTTCGGGAGGCGAGACCACGGTGACCCTGCGGGGCAGCGGACTGGGAGGGCGCAATCAGGAGTTCGTGCTGGCGGCGCTGATCGCTCTGGACCCCGCTGATGACGTGACCATCCTGAGTGCTGGAACCGACGGCATCGACGGTCCTACGGATGCCGCCGGCGCTCTGGCCGATTCCACGGCGCTCGCCCGCGCAAAAGCTCTAGGCCTCGACGCCCGCAGCTTTCTTAACAACAACGACTCCTACCATTTCTTTGAGCCGCTCAACGCCCTGCTCAAGACCGGGCCCACCGGAACCAACGTTGCGGATGTCCGCGTCTTTCTGATTCCCTGACTACTCCTCGAGTTTCTTGCTGAAGCTCTTCAGATTCCTGGGAGCGGCATGCCCCAGGCGCGGCTCGAAGGGAGGCTCGTTGGGCGCAGCCTCGCGCACCGTGATCTGGCCGCGGTCGGTGTGCACGGTCATGCTGGGCCCGCCGTTGGACCCGTGCAGCGCCGCGCTGCGCCGCGCTTCTTCCACCACCAGCGGCGATCCGAACTCGTTGCTCACCGATCCCACGCCGGTGGTCGCCGTCAGCGTAAACATCGAGTCTTTCGGAAGCGCCAGCGTGATGTCGCCGATGCGCGTGTGCACGTCCATGCGGGAGGCCGGCAGCGCCGGCCGCAGTTCGATATCGCCGGTGTCCACCGAAACGTCCAGGGAGTTGGTGAAATCCGAGATCTGCACGTCGCGCATGCGCGTCTGCACATGCACCGGACCCACCAGGTTCGATGCGTTGAAGTTGCGTAGTGGCATGCGCACCACGCCCGGCACCCCCTCCGCGCTGAACTCGGTCTGCGGCCCGGTCACATGAATCGGTCCGCTCAAATCGTGGAACTCCACGTTGCCCACGTAGCCGCCGTTGATGGTCACCTTGCCCGCGATGTGCTCCAGATCGATATCCTGTCCGCTGCCCTTCAAATCCAGCGAGCCCTTCAAATTCACCGCCCGCACCATATCGCTGGCGGTCAGATCCAGGCGTGTGTTTCCGCCCAGGTTCTCCAGGCGCACGCCGGCGTGTTCGGAGGTGATGTCGAGCGCCCCGTCGATGTCATGCACGTCGAAGTCGCCATACCGGCCGTGCGCTTCAATGGTCGCTCCCTTGGGAACGGTGATCTCCATGTCTTCGGTCACGCGCCGCAGGCCCGAGGTGCGATTCTGATTGGTGCGGATAATCACCGTTCCAGTGTCGCCTTCCAGCTCCAGCGGAGCTTCGCGGTCGGCGCGTTCCGCTCCGTCCTGGTCGATGCTGCGGATGGTCTTGTGCCCGGTCACCTTGACGCTGGACACCTCCGTGCCCACGATGCGGGCGTTGCCCCGGAAGCTCTCGATCACCACGCGCGGCGTCTTGCTACAGGCTCTTTCGGCGCTGACCGGATAGTCGTAGCTTTCGCCGAACACGTCCAGCCCGCCCAGCTCAATGGTTCCCGGAAACCAGCCGGAATAATTGCGCACGGCGTGCAAAGTCCCTCCGAACAGGCACAGCAGCACCACTAGCGTCCATTCCCCGCCGGAAACGCCTTGCGCCGGCAGCGGCTGCTTGGCCGCGGCCCAGATCAGGATCTCCACGATCCGCAGGAATCCCCAGAGAATCAGCAGCACCGGCCAGAACCGGGCAAGGTAATCCAACAAACGCAGATCGGGATAAATGTTTCGCGCCAGGAACAGCACTCCCAGCCCGATCAGCAGCAGCGGCGCGAATAAGGAACCTCGTCTCATTATCGATTTGAACCAGAAGATCGATTTGAACCTGACGGCCCGGCTCCTGCGTGCTCCAGCATCTTACATAAACCAAATACGATCAGCAGCACCGGCCAGGTTCGCCCGAAACTGACCGATCCCAAATAATCCGCGCTCAGCAGCACGCCTAGCGTGGTGAGCAGGATCGGACCGGTAAGGGCTCGCATGATCGGATTCATCGTTTTGGAAACCTCTGAGGCGTTCGAATTCACTTTCCGGGATTTTGCGACCCGGAATCCTGAGGTCCCGGATTGTGGGGCATGGACTCGTGAGGCCCCGGGTTGTGCGGGAGGGACATACGGTTGTACAGCATGTACATTCCGGCCACGATCAGCAGCATCGGCCAGTACCGCATGGCGCGTCGCAGCTCCAGCACCCCCAGATTGTCCAGCAGCAGCACCGTGCCCAGCCCGATCAGGATCACCGGAATCGCGGGAAACCGCGCGCCTCGCACCGGAACCAGGCTCGACAATTCATCCACCGGCTGACCCAACCGCCGCTGGCGAGCCGTATGGTAAGCCTCAAACGGCATGTATGCCCAGAAGGCTGCCAGCATCAGTCCGACTAACGGCTCAAAGCCGCCGGCCGCATCGTTGTTGATGATCGAGATCCCCAGGCCGACCACGGCCACATGCACGAAGCCCTTGGCATACTGTCCGTTGTAGATGGCGCCCACTCCCGGAATCAGCCCCAGCCAAAAAGCCGCCACCGGCGAGATGCCCGCGCCCGCGTTTGGAGGCGCTGCCCCAGGCCCGCTGTAAGGCGCTCCATTGTAAGTAGGCCCGCTGTAAGGCGAGGAAGGCGAATCCGTCGGAGCATGTTCTTTGCAGTAGAACGCGCCGTGCGCGCGATGGACTTCGGTCTCGGTCAGCCCTCTTCCGCACGCCCGGCAATACCCGGTAATGGTTGCGTCGCTCACTTACTTGTCGCTCACTTACTTCACGTCCTGCTGCTGCTGGCTCTGATCGCCCTGATCTTGCAGCTCCGGCCCCGGAGCCTCCGCCTGCCACTCGCTCAATCGGGTCTGAATCTCGTACACCAGACGGATGTTCTCGTACGATTTCACGCCGCGCTCCCACACCCGGTCCACGCGGTTCTCGGCCTGGCTCCACACCTTCACCGGATCCAGATCGGCGGGCGTCAACTGATGCACTCGCGGCTCCAGCATCAGGAAAGAGATCGCCGTTGCGCCCATCCCCATCACCAGCCGGGGTTGCAGCACCGGCTCCAGCCATCGGCCCAGCACGCTCCCGAACACGCGCCGCGCCAGGCTCGGCTTCACCTTGGGAATTTCGAAGAGGATCTTCGTCACCAGTTCCGGCGGCGGCTCGACGGCCGCGGTCCGCCCCAGGAACGCGACCGTGGCGGAGGCGTCCTGCGCCAGTTCCCGGCAGCCCGCGCAGGAGTGCAGATGCTGCTCCAGAGCCTGCTTCACAGCCGCCGGAAGAGTCCCGTCAATATATTCGGCGAGCAGAATCTCGACGTCGGAACAATAGAGTGAATCTGGAAGACCGGACAGGGAATCCGGAAGGCCCGCGGCAGGGTCCTGCGAATTCATATCGCTACCCTCTGCTTGCGCAGGATGCGAGCCAGTTCCGCGCGCCCGCGATTCAGCCGCGATTTCACCGTGCCTTCGGGAACGTTCAACACTTGCGCAATTTCCTTGTACTCCAACTCCTCCAGATCGCGCAAGATCACGGTCTCGCGCAGCTCCGGGGAAAGCTTGCCCAGCGCACCCTGCAGCGCCTCGCTCGCCTCGCGCCCCGCCAGCATCCCGTCCGCCCGCGCCGACATCGCCTGCGTGTCCTCGATCATCGGAAGCTGCTCCTCGATCGAGTCCGTGGCCCGCTCCAGCTTGCTGCGCCGGTAATGGTCGATCAGCAGGTTGCGCGTCAGCCTCGCCAGCCACACCGTGAAGGAACCCTCCCCGGCGCGAAAACTTTTGAGCGACCGGAACACCCGCAGAAACACTTCCTGCGTCAGGTCCTGCGCCTCTTGTTCCGATGACGTGAACCGGCAGCAAATGGCGTACACACGCCGGGTATGGATCTTTACAAGATCCTCCCAGGCAGCCTCTTCACCGCCCAGACACCTCTCAATGAGCTGAAAGTCCTGGTCCAAAACCGATCCATTGCGTCTACCGGCCCAGGCGGCTGCCGGCCTCGGCGTGGTAACCTGTGCAACTGTGGCCATGGCTGCCATGAAGTCTGTGTCCCTCAGATTCTCTCAATACGGCCCGCTTCCGGAACCGTGTGTTCCACTTATGGGGACGAAGACTCGCCACGCCAAGTTCGATTTACATTCTATCCTTTCCCGGCTCGCGGGCTGGCTCAGGGGCGGAACGCATTGAAGCGGCTCCTCTTGAAGCGGGCGCTCGGTCTGCCTGTGGTGATCGCGGCCACTCTCGCCGCCCTGGCCCTGGTCTTGCATCGCTGGCGCACCGCGGGATTTTCAGGAAGTGAATTCATCGGCTCGCTGCGTCATGTGGATTGGAACTGGCTGGCCCTGGCCTTCATTCTGATCCTGGGCACCTACATTGGACGCGCTCTGCGGTGGGAGGTAATGCTCCGGCCGCTTGCCAAAAACGTCAATTTCCTCAGAGTCTTGGGAGCCACCTGCATCGGCTTCACCGCGGTGGTCCTGTTCGGGCGCGCCGGCGAGCCGGTCCGCCCCTTCCTCATCGCCCGCAACGAAGGCGTCTCCTTCTCCAGCCAAGTGGCCGCCTGGGTGGTCGAGCGGATCATGGATATCTTGATGATTCTGATCATCTTCGGCGTGGCTCTGACGCAGGTGTCGCATACCGCGATTCAGTCCAGTGCGCGCATCGCCACCATTTTGCGGGCCTGCGGAGCGGCGGCCGGTCTCACCGGAGCTCTATGCCTGATCTTGCTGGCCGCGCTGAGGCAGTTTCGGGGCGGAGTCCAGCAGCGGCTTCTCGATGCCCTGTCGTTTCTTCCGGCAAGCGCCCAGGCCCGCTGTGCTACCTTCCTCAGCTCTTTTGAGGCGGGCATGGAGAGCACGCGAAGCTCTTCCTTTACTTTGCTTTTGGTTACCTATAGCCTGCTCGAATGGCTGGTCATCGTGGGTTGTTTTTATTGCGTCTTCCGAGCCTTCCCGGCCACGGCCGGACTCGGGTTTACCGACATCGTCATCGTTCTCGGGTTCGTCAGCTTCGGCAGCGTGGTGCAGATTCCGGGCATCGGCGGGGGCATGCAAATCGTGACCGTGTTGGTGCTGACCGAGTTCTACGGGGTCGGTTTGGAAGCCGCATCGAGCGTAGCTTTGATCCTGTGGCTGATCAGCTTCTTCCTGATCGTCCCTATCGGCTTGGTCCTGGCCTTTCGGGAAGGTCTCAAGTGGCATAATTTGAGCAATATAGGATCGGGAACCCCATGACCTGCCCGTTTTGCGGACATAAACAGGACCGCGTCATCGACTCGCGTGAGAGCAAGGAGGGCGACCTCATCCGGCGGCGCCGCGAATGCCTCAAATGCGCCCGCCGATTCACTACTTACGAGCGCAGCGACGAGATCCCCTACATGGTGGTCAAGCGCGACGGCCGGCGCGAAAAGTTCGACCGCCAGAAGATCCTCGAAGGCTTGCTCAAGGCTTGCGAAAAGCGCCCCGTTCCCATGCCCAAGCTGGCTGAGGTGGTCGATGCGGTCGAATCCAAGCTGTCCGACAATCCCGAGCGCGAGATCCCCACCACGGAGATCGGCGAACTGATCATGGAACGGCTGCGCAGCCTGGATAAGATTGCCTACGTCCGCTTCGCCTCGGTCTATCGCGACTTCCAGGACGTAGAGGCGTTTCTGCTGGAACTAAAGGACCTGCTGCAGCGCCGCGGTTGATTCGCCAGGGCCATCCGGCTCCAAATCCGTGTAACCAGCCCGCCCGGAAAACATCTTTTGAAATAGAGACTTAACTTGGGCGCGGAAGACTGATATACTGTTATCGACCGGACGTACAACACCGCTCTGAGTGTGCCCGAAAAGGGTGATGGTAAACTTCTGCAGTAATCAGCAGAAAGCCGTAACTGTAAGCAAGGGCTGGTGTTGGACTGTCCGTTTGCCCGTTTTTTGAAGAATGGCTGAAGAGTTGGTGCTGAAGAGTTTGGTGTGAGCTGAAGAGTTTGGTGTGAGAAGATGCCCGGGTATCGAGCCGCCATTTGAGTGAGTGGGTTTGGCCGCGGTTGAGGGCGAGGTGACTGTGGTGGATCATTTTGAAGACCAGTTTCTGGGTGAGGGGCACGAACCCCTAGGGCTTCCCTTCGACGAGGAAGCAAATTTCTTCCATCCGGAAGAAGTCCATGAGGGGGAAGAGTTTTCACCCGCACACCCGGTCGAAGAGTCGATTTACACGGATGATCCGGTACGCGTCTACCTGCGTGAAATGGGCGCAGTCCCCCTGCTTACGCGCGAAGGTGAGGTTAATCTGGCCCGCCGCATGGAGCGCGGCAAGCTGCGCATGCAGAAGGCCATCAGCCGCTCCCCGCTGGTGCAGATGCGGGCTGTCGAGATCGCCGAACAGGTCAAGGCCGAAACCGAGGAACTGGACGGATTCGTCGATCTGGGCGCCGACCTGGAAGAAGAAAGCGCGGCCTACGCCAAGCGCCGCAACGAGGTCAAGGCCAACCTCCTGGAGATCGCTACCCAGTTCAAGAAGCTGGACCAGGTTTCCGCCAAGATGGAAGCCGTTCCGCTGAACAACAAGAAGCTACGCCGCCGCTGGAGAGTGAAAGCCGCCCGCGGGCGCGTGGAAGTCTCCCAGGCCATCCGCAAGGTTCCCTTTTACATCTCGCAATGGAAACAGTTCAGCAAGGAGATCGAGCGCTGCGCCGAGGAGCTTTCGCACCTGGAGCAGGAACTGTACAAGCTGGAAGGCCGCAACAGCCAGGCCGCGCGGACCAAGGCTCGGGAGCTGAAGCGCGAGGTGCGGAAGCGCGAGCAAGCCGCCGGCGCGGGTCTCATCGACCTGAAGCACACGCTCTCCGTTATCCGTCACGGCGAAATCGAAGCCGAGCGCGCCAAGAAAGATCTGGTCGAAGCCAACCTCCGCCTGGTGGTTTCGGTGGCCAAGAAGTACGTCAATCGCGGGTTGCACCTTCTGGACCTGATCCAGGAAGGCAACATCGGCCTGATGCGCGCCGCCGACAAGTTCGAATACCGCCGCGGCTACAAGTTCTCGACTTACGCCACCTGGTGGATCCGGCAAGCCATCACGCGCGCCATCGCCGACCAGTCGCGCACCATCCGCATCCCCGTTCACATGAACGAGAGCATGAACAAGTTCCTGCGCGCCACCCGCGAGCTCGAAAAGGAACTGGGCCGCGCGCCCACCAACGACGAAATCTCGCGCCGCATGGACATTCCGGTCGAGAAGGTCCAGAAGCTCAAGACCATCTCGCGCGATCCGGTTTCGCTCGAGACTCCGGTCGGCCGCGACGGCGAATCCGCGCTGGGCGACTTGATCGAAGACCGCTGGGTCGGCTCGCCGGTCGATTCGGTCATCGACACCAACGTGCGCGATGAAACCGCCAACATCCTCAAGACGCTTTCTCCCAAGGAGGAGAAGGTGATCCGCCTGCGCTTCGGCATCGGCTGCGAGCGCGAGCATACGCTCGAGGAGATCGGCCAGGAGTTCGACGTCACCCGCGAACGCATCCGCCAGATCGAGGCGAAAGCCCTGCGCCAGCTCCGTTCCCCGGAGCGCGCCCGCCACCTGCGGGCGTTGCTCGCCGCGCGATAATAACGGGGCTGCCCCAGCCTCGCAATGACCAACCGTGAGATTCGGAGCTGGTACCTCCGCGAGGTTGCCAAGATTGCCGCTCTTGATCGGGAGTGGCAAGACCGCGGAGACAGCTTGGAGGTGCGCGCTCGCCAGGCTTGGCAGCGGCGGCGCGACCTTCGCCTGCAGGCCCGAGCAATGATGGAGGCACCGGCAGACTTGGAACTCTTGCGAGCGCGGGATTTCCAGCGCTACGGAAATCCCGACGGCCCAACATTTGAAGACCTAGTAGAGAGGTTCCGAGCCAGTGGATTAAGCCTGGCTGACGCCTGCGAAGCGATTCTGCGGGGCGCCCTCTCCACCGATGAGAGCGTTAACAAACTATTCGGCTTATGATTGTAGACGGGGGCGGACTGATCCGATGAAGGCCAATAATCCGGAATCTTCTACGCTGGCTTCCAAAGGAGACAAAGGGAGCAGCTTCGAGCGCAGAGCCGGCGAACCAATCTCATGGACAGCCACTGGCGATATCGACGTTCCCTATCGGGCCCGCGTCAACGGTGAGGACTGGTTGCTCCGCATACACGATTTCCCCGATGAGCATCTTTATACGCTAATCATCAACGAGCGAGAAGCAGAGTCTTTCGACGACTGGCCGTCTTCCTGGTTGCGCCCGGCGGACAGGCAGGTGCCCAGGGACTCTGCGGCATCTGGGGACGATATTCATCTATCGGAGTTGATCAAGAGTCTTCGCGCCCTCGGAGCAGACTCGCCCGAGCGGCAGGCACGTATCGAACATATTGCACGCAGTTATGCGGTAAGCGTCTACCAGGCAGCGGAGGAAAAGGCGGCACGGATCATAGATGAGGCGCTCCGGGCCAATAAGCGAACGCCCGGCACCTGAGTCCGCTTAGGGTGTGAACGCCTGAGTTCTAGCCGAGGCGTTCAGCTTTACTTCGAGGTCGCCGGGGCGGGGCCAGCTTACGAGATCCTCCAAGAAGCCACTGGCGTGAGGCTGCTCCTTAGGAGTGCGCATCCGATTCATCAGGCCCCGCCATCGAATCCGTTTGCACTCCCGAACCAGCCGTTTGATCTCAGCGATCTCCGGGTCATCCTGATCGATCTCACGCTTCGGGCTGGAGGCCATGAACCTCCAGTGTGCCACAGAAGTTACAATGACTGAGTAATTCGTATGGAGCGGCGTGTCCGCTCCATGGTAACAGGAGGCCGGGATGCCCAAGTTTGTCATCGCTCCGCACATGCGGCTGCATGAGTGGGTCGCCGAGCAAAAAGGCTACTTCACCGCCGAGGGCCTGGATTACGAATTCCGCGATGAGCTGACTTCGGACGACGGCAAGAAGCACTACCTCGGCGACAAGGTTGGCGCCTATCAGACCTTCGAGCGCGGACGCTCCTCCGATATCAGTTGCGCCTGCCACTGGACCGTGGATGTGGCGGCGGCGAACGGACACGGGAAACTGTACGCGGACGCTTACTCGGTTTCGCCCTCTGGGATTTTCGTTCCGCCGGACTCGCCAATCACCCATCCGGCGCAACTGGCCGGCGTGCCGATCTCGGTCGGTTACCAGTCCGGCAGCCACTACTCGACGATTCAGGCTCTGGAGCAATACCTGCCGGCTTCGGAGATCAATTTGTCCTTTGCCGAGGGCATGCTGTTCCATCGCATGGAGCAGCTCATCGATCGTAAGACGCCGGCCGCGGCGCTGTTCAGCGGTCCGTATTACTTCGCTGAGCAACTCGGCTTTCGAAAGATTATCGACACTGCGTTTGTCATCGCTACCATGATCACCGGCGATCCCGATCCGGAGGACATTCGCAAGTACTTTCGGGCGCTCAAGCGCGCGCAGTTCGATATCGACTTGCGTCCCGAGCTGTACACCCATTTCTACAAGAAGGAGTTCCCCGCGCGTTTCCATCACCAGATGGACACCCGCCGCTGGGGACCCGGCGAACGGATCGTCTTCGAACCCTACACCCGGCAGGCCTTCGAGGACTCCTACGCCTGGATCGCCGCGCGCGGGATCTTCCCCCAAGGCGAGATGGGATCGTGTAAATTTGAAGAGGCGGCCGTTTCCTTGACCGCCGAATAGTTGAAGATGCGCTTCAGACTGAGATTCCAAAACGACTTAGCGGAGAGCCTGCGCTTGTTCTGGCCCTTGGCCGGCCTGGCGCTTGCGGTCACTGCTCTGGCGATCGGCCGTCGGGCGCCTAGCTGGATTTCCGGCGCGCTGATGTTCTGCTGGATTGTGATGTTGCTTAACGAATACTTCAGCTACTGCCAGTTTGGGGCGGACGGTCTGGTGCTCCGTCGGCGCGGCCGGAAGACCCTGATTCCATACAACTCGCTGATCGAACTGAAGGCGAGAACCGACGCCTACGGCGTACTAGCCGTCACCGACGCTGGAAGGCGTATCCCCATCCCCGTGGCACAGACACCCCTGTTCCTGAGGGACGCCTACCGTCGCTTCCCCGGGCTGAATCCTGCATCCGGAAGCCAATCCTTGAGTCTAATTGCCTAGGGTGGTGGTATCTCCCTAATCTTGACGGAGATGGTGGGGAATTCTACAATAGTGGAGCACTCATGGCACTGGCAGTTCCCAAGGTGAAACACGTTCCTCTCGCGACCTCGTTGCTGGATCAGGTTGGCAACACGCCGCTTATCCGCTTAGGCAAGCTCGACCGGGACCTTCCCGGCGTCGAGATCTACGCCAAGGCGGAGTTCTTCAATCCCGGTGGCTCAGTCAAGGATCGCGCGGCGTTGAACATGATCCTGGACGGCGAGCGCACGGGGCGAATGACGCATGACCGCGTGCTGCTGGATGCCACCAGCGGCAACACCGGCATCGCCTACGCCATGATCTGTGCACTGAAGAGCTACCGGGTCAAGCTGTGCCTGCCGGCCAACGCCTCGCATGAGCGCAAGCAGATCCTAAGGGGGTTTGGCGCGGAGATGGTCTTTTCCGACCCCGGCGAAGGCTCCGACGGCGCCATCCGCCTGTGCCGCGAGATCTACGAAGCCGATCCCGATGCCTATTTTTACCCGGACCAGTACAATAATCCGGCCAACTGGAAGGCGCACTTCGACGGCACCGCGGTCGAAATTATCGAACAGACCGCGGGCGCGATTACGCATTTCGTCACCTGCATGGGAACCAGCGGGACCTTCACCGGAAACTCGCGGCGCCTGAAGCGCGACGTGCCCGGCGTCACTTGCATCTCCGCGCAACCCAGTTCCGGCTTCCATGGCCTCGAAGGATTGAAGCACATGCCCACGGCCATCGTGCCCGGCATTTACGATCCGGACTTGGCCGACGACAACCTGTGGATCGAGACTGAGGACGCCTATCGCATGACGCGCTGGCTGGGCCGCAATGAGGGGCTGCTGGTGGGGATGAGTTCCGGCGCCAACGTGCACGCGGCACATGAAGTGGGCAAGCGCCTGGTGGAGCAGGGCCGCAAGGGCCTGGTGGTCACGATCCTGGCGGACGGCGCCACGAAATATCTCAGCGAACCCTTCTGGGACGAGCATGACTAGCAGGATGCGGCAGAAGTCCGAAAACACCGCTTGCTGGCGCGCGCGGCTCGGAAACGCGCCAGCGCGATTGCGGCAACTAGCCGAGCCGCGACGGGGTGCCCCCTGGGCCGGGAGCGGTCATGATTAAAGTTGAGCCAAGCGCTTGGGACGTGATGGTCTCGCACGCCGAATCTACATTTCCGAACGAGTGCTGCGGCGCGATGATCGGATCGATCGACGGCGACCAAAAGAGCGTCACGCTCGCCGTGCCGCTGGAAAACGCCTACCAGGGGGCGCAGGGCGCACGTTACGAGCTGCGACCTCAGGACCTTCTATCAGCCGAGAAAAAAGCGCGCGCCGCCGGGCTCGACCTGATCGGCATCTTCCATTCGCACCCGGATTGCGACGCGTATTTTTCCAAGACGGATCTTGAAAACTCCTGCCCCTGGTATTCGTTCGTTGTACTGTCGGTGAAGAGCGGAAAGTTCGATCACGCGGCCAGTTTCCTGCCCAACCCGGACCAAACCGCCGCCGAGAAAGAAGAGTTGACATGGCCAAAGTCCTGATTCCGACGCCTCTGCGTCAATATACGGAGAAGCACGATTCGGTCGTGCTGGAAGGTGGGAGCGTGGGCGAGCTGCTCACGGAGCTGGTTTCCCGCTACCCCGATCTGCGCAAGCAGATCTTCAACGACGCCGGCAAGCTGCGCAGCTTCGTCAACGTGTATCTGAACGACGAAGACATCCGCTACCTGGAAAAGGAAGCGACCACGGTGGTGGCGAGCGACACGTTGTCTATTGTTCCTTCCATCGCCGGAGGTTCGGCCATTGATACTGCGCCGGCCGAGGCCGGCTCCGTGGGCGTCGCGGAGCCTCCCGCCGCGACGACTCTATCCAAGGAAGAAATCCTGCGCTACTCGCGCCACCTGATCATGCCCGAAGTCGGCATGGACGGGCAGTTGAAGCTCAAGAACGCGAAGGTCCTGCTGGTGGGTACCGGAGGCCTGGGCGCGCCGCTCGGCATGTATCTTGCCGCGGCCGGCATCGGGCGCATCGGCCTGGTGGATTTCGATGTGGTCGACTTCACCAATCTACAGCGCCAGGTGATCCACGGAACCAAGGACGTCGGGCGCAAGAAGCTGGATTCCGCGGCGGAGACGATGCTGGACATCAATCCGCACATCCAGATCGATCGTTACGACCTCGCGCTAGACAGCTCCAATGCCATGGAGATTCTCGCGCCGTACGACATGGTGATCGACGGCACCGACAATTTCCCCACGCGTTACCTGGTAAACGACGCCTGCGTGATGCTCAAGAAGCCCAACGTCTACGGTTCCATCTTCCGCTTCGAAGGGCAATCGTCGGTCTTTGCTTATCCCGGCGGTTATTTGGGAAGTTCGGCTTATCCGCAAGGTCCTTGCTACCGGTGCCTCTATCCCGAGCCGCCGCCTCCGGGGCTGGTGCCAAGCTGCGCCGAGGGTGGAGTGCTGGGCATCCTTCCCGGCGTGATCGGCCTAATTCAGGCCACCGAAGCGGTCAAGCTGATTCTGGGCACGGGCGAGCCTCTGATTGGACGCCTGTTGCTATACGACGCTCTGGCCATGCGCTTCCGCGAGCTCAAGGCGCGGCGCAATCCGGAGTGCCCGGTCTGCGGCGACCACCCCACCGTCACCAAGCTGATCGACTATCAGGAATTTTGCGGTATACCTCATAAGGAGGAAACTGTGAGCGCACCTCTCGCAACCGATATCGATCCGGTGGAAGTGAAGAAGAAGCTCGATCGCGGCGACGATTTCATTCTGCTCGACGTCCGCGAGCCGCACGAATACCAGATTTGCAACATCCCAGGAGCCAAGCTGATCCCGCTCGGCGACTTGCCCAAGCGCGTCAATGAACTCGATAGCTCCAAGGAGATCGTGGCGCATTGCAAGATGGGCGGCCGCAGCGCCAAGGCGGCCGACTTCCTCCGCCAGGCCGGCTTCCGGGTCAAGAATATGACCGGCGGCATTCTGGCCTGGAGCGATAAGGTCGATCCCAAGGTTCCCAAGTACTGATTGGGCCGTTCGACGATAAAGGCCCTGCGGGCTCAAGGGCGCCAGAGGCGCCGTCAACCCATTTTTCCTCGAAGCGTCTAGAATAGGAGAACTTAATTTAGACGAAGTCCGCATTGTGGACTTGAGGGAAGGGTCTTGTGCGGCGTCTTTCTTTGATCGCGCTTCTGGCCGGCCTGCCCGGGGTGTTGTTCCTGTTTCCGGGCCCGTCTACACTCGATGCCGCGCAGGAAACCGGCTACGTGCATGCCGCCGATCAAGCCGTTCCCGGCGCGATGGTGACCGCGCGGCAGGGCGACATGAAGGTGACCGGCTACACAGATGTCAATGGCCGCTACGCCCTGAACCTCGGTCCCGGCATCTGGGACATCCAGGTGGAGATGCTGGGGTTCACTCCGGTCCATCAGCAAGTCACGATTCCGGAAGCGTCAGCCAGTCAAACTGCGGCGAACACGGTCCTGCGGCGGGATTTCACGATGGAGATGCCGAAGTATGGGCAGGCTCCAGCTCCAAATAACGCCCCCACCGCGGCTGCGGCTACCACCACGCCAGAGCTGGGAACCAGACCCGCTCCGGGGACGACACCGTCTTCAACTGCTTCGACGGCTAGTCCATCGACCACCGCTTCGGCGACCGGCGCTCCGGCGGCCGCGGCAACCACGACCACTCCGGGGCAGGGCGGGGGGCGGCGAGGAGGCGGCCAGGGTCGCGGAGGATATGGCCGCGGTGGACAGGGCGGAGGCCGCGGACAGGGACAGGGACAGGGACAAGGTCAAGGTCAGGCTCAAGGTCAAAACCAAGGGCCGGGATTTCAAAGCGCCCAGGTGACCGCGACTCAGGATGGGCAGGATGCCCTGGCCGCAGCCGCCGCAGCGGGAGCGACGGGTTTGGGAGCACCGGACGATTCCGATCAAGCATTCCTGGTTAATGGAAGCACCTCCGGCGGTTTGGGAGCGGCCAGCGACGATAATGCGCGCCAACAGCGGGGCGGCGGACCGGGAGGCCGCGGCGGAGCAGGTGGAGACCTCGGCGGCGGGGCCAACGCCATTCTCGGATTGCCTCCCGGCATGAGCGCTACCGACGCTTCGGGACTCGGATTAGGAGGCCTCGGAGCCGACGCGATTAATGGCGGTTTCGGTGGCGGTCCCAACGGCGGAGGAGGAGGCGGTGCTGGATTCGGAGGCGGAGGCGGAGCCGGGTTCGGTGGTGGTGGCGGAGGCGGCCGCGGTGGCCGCGGCGGCGGAGGCGGGGGTGGTGGCCGCGGCGGCGGGCGTGGAGGCCGTGGTGGCCGCGGCGGCCAGTTCGCCAGTTTCGGTAACCGGCGCAGAAACACGCAGCCTGCCTACACCGGGTCCGTTGCCCTCACCATCACCAACTCCGCGTTGAACGCCGAGCCGTACTCGCTGAACGGCCAGACCGCCGTAAAGCCGCCCTTGACGTCGGCGAACTACGTCGGAAATCTTGGCGGACCCGTGATTATTCCGAAAATTGTCAACTGGCAGCGCGCGCAGTTCCAGCTCAACTACCAGGGCGCCAACGCCAACCGGGGCTCAAGCCAATTGAACACCATGCCGACCCCGCTGGAGCGGCAGGGAAATTTCAGCGGCCTTACGGTCAGCGGAAATCCGGTGACGATCTACGATCCCCTGAGTTACGCGCCTGGGGTGGGCGCGCAGCCGTTCCTCAACAACACCATCCCCACGGCCCGTCTCGATCAGGCGGCGCTATTCCTGATGCAGTATTATCCGCAGCCGAACCAAAACGTTCCCGGCGCAGCGCAAAACTACCGCGCGGTAACTCCCGGCCCCAGCAATACCCAGAGCATGGGCGTGCGCCTGAACGCTCCGCTCAACAATAAGGATCGGTTGAACTTCAACGTTCAGACCCAGAACCGCAGCAGCGCCAACGTGAGCTTGTTCAATTTCGAAGATACCAGCAAGGGTTACGGCACCAGCGAATCGGTGGGCTGGAACCACAGCTTCGCGCCGCGCTTCAACAACGTCGCCACGGTTTCCTTCAGCCGCAACCAGACCCAAAACAACCCATATTTCGCGAATCTCGGAATCAACGTCGCCGCGGAGGCGGGCATCACCGGGACCTCGCAACTGCCCATCGACTACGGCCCTCCCACAATCGGCATCACCAGCTTTGGATCCCTGAGCGACAGCACGTTTTCGTTAAATCGCTCCCAGACGCTCAGCTTTACCGATACCGTGACTTACGTCTGGAAGCGCAAGCACAATTTTTCGTTCGGCTACATGATCCGCCGCATGGACAACGACCCGCGCACTGAGCAGAGCGCGCGCGGCCAGTTCAGCTTCGACGGCATCCAGACCAGCCAACTGGCCCAGAATCCCGTTACCGGAAGCTACTCGGCCGCGCCCAACACCGGATACTCGCTGGCGGACTTCCTGCTGGGCATGCCGTACTCCACTTCGATCCAGCTTGGCAGCAACGATTATTTCCGCAGTTGGGCCACGGCCGGATTCGCGCAGGACGACTATCGCCTCTCGCGCGGCATCACCTTGAACCTGGGCCTGCGCTACGAATACTTCGCCCCCTACACCGAAGAGTTCGGGCGATTGTCGAACATCGATCTGAGTCCGTATCTGACCCAGGCGGCGGTGGTGACTCCTTCGCAAACCTCCTGCCCGGCCGATGTCTATTGCGGATCGGGACCCTACGCCGGATCGCTGCCCAGCAGCTTGATCCGCCCGGAAAAAAACATGTTCTCGCCGCGCCTCGGCATCGCCTGGCGGCTGTCGCAGAAGCACAGCACGGTGTTCCGCTCCGGCTACAGCATTTTCTATAGCGGCGGCGCGTATTCGAACATCGTCAACCAGATGGCCGCGCAGCCTCCGTTCACCGAAAACCTGATCTATACCAGCCCGCTCTACAACAGCGCCGTGGCGAATCCGCTGACGCTGGAAAACGGCTTTGCCACGCAGGGCAACAACAGCATCACCAACACCTTCGCCATCAATCCCAACTACCGGCTTCCTTATGCCCAGAATTGGACCTTCGCCATCCAGCAAACCCTGCCGCACAACGTGCTGGTGGAACTGGAGTACATTGGGACCAAGGGAACGGATCTGGGCGTGACCGAAGCGCCAAAAGTCACGGCGGGCAATGGGTCGACGGTCTCCACCACCGGCTTCGACTACTACACCTACGGCGCCAATTCCACCTATAACGCCGGCCAGTTGCGCGTGACGCGGCGCTTCTCCACCGGCATGTCCGCAGTGCTGCTTTACACCTACTCGAAGGCCATCGACGACGCCACCAGCTACACCGGAGCCAACGGAAGCCCGGTGCAGTTCCCCAACGACTGGAACCTGGAGCGCGGCCTTTCCACCTTCGACCAGCGGCACAAGGTGTCGCTCAACTACACGCTTTCCTCACCGGTGGGCGTGCGCGGCTTCATGCGCAACGGCGGATGGAAGACGCACGCTCTGGCCGGCTGGACCCTGACCGGAACCTTTAACTTCGGCACCGGCTTCCCCTTGACCGCGACGCTCTCTGGAGCCGACGCAAACCTGGGCGGGCTGGGTGCGGTGGGCGGATCTCCGCGCGCGGAAGCCACCGGTATTTCGGTTGCGCCCGTTGCGGCGGGGCAGTTCTTCAATCCCGCGGCGTTCACCACGCCTCCCGCGGGCCAGCTCGGCAATGCGGGTGTCGGCACCATTACCGGACCGGATCAGTTCTCCGAATCGGCTTCGCTCAACCGCGCCTGGCGCTTCCCCGGCGAAGGCCGCAAGCAGTTGCAGTTCCGGCTCACCGCCTCGAATCCTCTCAATCACGTCTACATCACCGGTTTCGGAGCGGCCCTGGGCTCGCAGTATTACGACGTTCCCACCGCCGCCTCCGCGACACGCACCGTCACCGCCTTGTTCCGGTTCAATTTCTAGAGACACTATGAGAACCTTCCTTGCATCCTCGGGCTCCGTACCTCCGCGAAACAGCCCGCAAAACGGAGCCCTGGTCGCGGCTGGGCTGGCTGTTGCTCCCGTGCATCGAGGACTGCGACCGGCCCTTTGCGGGCTAGCCGGAATCGCGCTGTTTGGCGTGATCGTGCTCGGTCCGTCGCGAGCGCAGCAGCCAGCGGCTCAAACGAAAACCACGCCGAAGGCCGCGCCCAAATCCCAGCCGAAACAGGAGGAGCCGCTGGTGTTCAAAACCGGCGCCCGGCTGGTGGTGGCCGACGTCACGGTCAAAGATAGCAAGGGCAACCCCATCAGCGGGCTCAAGAAGTCCGACTTCGCCATCTACGAAGACAACGCCAAGCAGCAACTGGAGGTGTTTGAGCCGCAGAATGTTAGCATGGACCCGGAGCCTCCGCCGGTGCTGACGCTCGACGATCAGCTCAAGCTGCCGGAGATCCCCAAAACCACCATCACCTTTGAGGCGCCCGGAAAGGTGCAGTATCACGACAAGCGCCTGATGGTGTTTTTCTTCGATTTCTCCTCCATGGCGGTGGAAGACCAGTTGCGCGCGCAAGAAGCCGCGCTCGACTTCCTGAGCAAGAAAATCACCAAGGCCGACGAAGTGGCCGTGATGCTCTACACCAGCACCATCAACGTGCTGACCGACTTCACCGATGACCGCGACGTGCTCACCGACGTGATCAAGGGATTGCCCATCGGCGAAGCCACGGAGCTGGCCGGCCTCGCCGACACTGGCAGTTGCGCGGGCGAAGATACCGGAGCGGCTTTCGTCGCCGATGAGACCGAGTTCAACATTCTCAATACCGACCAGAAACTCGCCGCGCTGGCCGACGC
>CAWISY010000195.1:0-13279 GCA_963838455.1 Bryobacterales bacterium | reverse complement strand
AAAGCTCACATGATTTCGGGCGCGATATTCTACCTTCTCTGGTGGGACGCGCGCCCATGTACGCGTACGATTTTCAGACCAACCGGATTCCGGGCGATCCGCAATCGCAACAGCCTTACTGGCGCGACGTGGGAACCATCGACGCTTATTACGATGCCAGCATGGACCTGCGCGCGGTGACTCCCGCGCTGAATCTGTATAACCGCCAGTGGCCCCTGCGCGGGGCCGGTTACCCCGACCCTCCCGCCAAGTTCATTTTCGACGACCAGGGCCGCCGCGGCCAGGCTATCGATTCGATTGTCTCTGGGGGCACGATCCTGTCGGGCGGGATGGCGCGAGCCTCCGTTCTGGGGCGGCATGTGCGGCTGCACTCCGGAGCTCTGGTGGAGGATTCGGTGATCTTCGATAACTGCGACATCGGACGCCGCGCGCGCGTGCGCCGGGCCATCCTCGATAAGAACGTCCGCATTCCCGAAGACGCCGAAATCGGCTACGACCTGGAGCGCGACCGCCAGAAGTATTTCGTCACTGACAGCGGCATTGTGGTGATTGAAGGCACCCGGTCGTCGGTGGATATCGCCTCGCTGCTGGTGTGAGCCGCGCGAAAGGGGCAAGAACCGCTTGCTGGCCCGCGCGTCCCGCGCTGATCTGTGACTAGCTGATCTGTGACTGGACAGAGCCGCGACCGGAGGGAGTCCTCCCTGTGGTCGCGGCTCTGAAGGAAAAAACGCCGAGCGACGTCACAGGTTGTCCCATCCGGCCCCACCGGAGGCAAAGCTGAGCCGCGACCGCAGGGAGCGGTTGCACCCTTAAAAGCAAAACAGCCCCGCTGCCCGAAGGCGGCTGAGGCTGTTTTGAAAAAACGCTGTCTTGAGAAGCGGTGGCGGTGACTTAGAACGAGAAACGGCCGATCAGAGTGCCCGCGCGGCCCTCGAGAACCGGCTGGGTCGCGGCCGTCGGCGGCGCCGGAGCAGTGTTCGGCGCGAAGTAGGCGCTGATCACACCGAAACCGCCGGTCTGAATCCCAAGGGCGTTCTTGGAGACCGGAGTCTGCGGGTTGGACGTGCTCGGCTGGGGCATGATGGTCCGGTTCAGGACGTTCACGAACTCACCGCGGATCTGGAAGTTCATGCGTTCCTTGATCCGGAAATTGCGCGCGAAGTTGCCGTTCTCGGTTGGAGTGCGCGGAGCGCGGAAACTGGGGATGTAGTTTCCGGCCGCCATGCAACTCGCGTTGGACGGGCAGGGCGCCCACGCGGCCGGGTTCAGGACCTGAGTGAACCACGGATTGTAGGTGCTCTGATTGTTAATGTTCACGCCAGGCGTGTAGAGAGGCTGGCCGGCAACCCGGACATCCTCGCTGGTCTGGGTGTTGAGGTTAACCACGCTGGTGGGGGGCGTCAGGAACAGACCGCTCTGGTAGTTGGCGAACCAGCCGATCTGCCAATCCTTGGTGATCTGGTTCACAAACCTCGGCAAGAACGACGCACGCGGAACGGTATAGACCGCGTTGAAGTTCAGGGTCTGGATCGGGATGTTCTGCAG
This sequence comes from Bryobacterales bacterium, assembly GCA_963838455.1. Lineage (GTDB taxonomy): Bacteria > Acidobacteriota > Terriglobia > Bryobacterales > Bryobacteraceae > Palsa-187. Next base: position 11,734 of record CAWISY010000195.1, on the reverse strand, counting down.
CGAGGTCTGGTCGCCGACCGGGTTGAAGAAGTCCTGACGGCCCGTCACCAGGTTGTAGCCCTTGGCGAAGGTGTAGGAGCCTCCCGCCTGGAGGTTGTGCGAGAGCCGCTTGGTGGCCTTCACCTGCAGCGAGTTGTAGTGGCTACCGCCGGTCGGTGAATTGGAGATTCCGAGCGCGCCGAACTGCGGATACGGATACAGGGCTGATTGCAGCGAGGCGCTGCCGGGGAAACCAGCGTAGGGGTAGCCGCCGTTGGTGACGCCCTGGGAAGACAGGAACTGCTGAACCGCCGTGGAACTGAGCGGATCGGCCAACAGAGCGCGGGCGTTTTCGTTGTTGTAGCCCGCCGGACCGGTACCCGGGATCGGATACAGTCCATGCGCGCCCAGGAACTGCGGCGAGAGCTGGCTCAGGAAGCCCAAGCTCGGACCGAACGGCTGGAGCCAAGCCGCATGGTTGCCTACGTAGGAAGCTTCCATGATGAAGCTTCTGGTGATTTCACGCTGGAAACCGAGGCTCCACTGATTGATGCGCGGCGGCCGGTTCTGCTGCCCGTCCGGCACCGCCACCGCGTTCGAACCGCAATTGGTGGCACCTGGAAGCGGACACTGTTGCGGATTGGTGATGGGCCATGTCGGCGAAGCGATGAAGCCGGCGGCGTTATCATTCACGAACTGGTTCGCTCCAGGAATATACGAGGGGCTGTTGCCCTGGACGTTGTAGGTTCCGGGCGAGCTGATGGTCGACCCGGCAGCCGCCTGAACGAACTGATAGTTGACACCCCATCCGCCACGGAACACGGTCTTGGGGTCGATCTGATAGGCGATGCCGATGCGCGGCCCGAGAGCGAAGGGATACGCGGATTTGTAGAAGCCGGGAGTTGTCGGCGCGTACTGCAAAGCCCCGGGGTGGCCGCCAGCAACCGTGTTGGCCAGAGTCGCGTCGAACTGGCCCCAGCGGTTGTACTCTTCTTTCTCTGGCGTATCGTAGTCCCAACGGATGCCGTAATCCAAGGTCAGCTTGCGGGTAACCTTCCAGGAGTCCTGGATGAACAGCGCCCAATCGACCGTCGTCACATGGGTATCCAGCGGCACGCCCTGGGAGGTGGCGACGTAGTCGCCCAATAGGAAGCTGGCGAAGCCGAAGCCAGGGCTATAGCTGCCGTAGCTATTGGTGTTGGTGAACGGATCTCCGGTTGGACCGGTGCCAGTGGTCAGCACGATCGTGGGATGAGGTTTATTTTCGTAAATTTCATCGATCCACTCCGCGCCGAACTTATAGGTGTGTTTGCCATGGACCCAAGTCAGGTTGGCTGTGGCCGTGGGCTTCGGTTCAAACGTGGGGTCCTGGATGCCGCCGGAGGTCCCAATGCCGGCTAAGCCTCCCGTAGCGTTGGTGCAGCTTCCCGCCGCGCCCGCGGTGCACATTCCCCCGATGGTGGGGAAATTGCGGTTCTCGAGAGCGCCGGTCCATCCGAAATTTTGCTGGACGTTGAAATTCAACTCCGGCGAGTTGTCGATGAACTGTTCCAGGAACATGCCAACGCCTAAGTGCAGCAGGATCGTCGGCGTAATGGTGCGGTCATAGTTCAGGCGCTCCTGCCAGTTGGTGATGAAGGAGCCGCGCGCCGCAGTAATCGTGGTTGGAAAACCGTCCTGGCTTCCCAGAGTGGGGTTGTACTGGTTCTGGGTGTTATTCTCGGAGTAGTAGAACGACAGCTTGTCCTTGGCGTCGATGTTGTGATCCAGCTTGAAGGCCGGAATCGCGGAGTAGCGCTTGCCGGGCTCGGTCACAACGTAGTTGCCGGTGTACAGGCCGTTATTTGCCTGCGGGACGAAACTCAGGATCTTCGTCGAGATCGGATCGAACATCGTGACCGGGATCTGGTTGTTGGTGAACGGCGTCGCATAACCCTGGCCGGCCAAAGAGCCGGAGGCCGCTACCGCGCGGGACAGAGGATTGAAGATTTCGTTGGCGAAAACGTTTTGGCCGTTGGGGTCGACCTGAACCGTAGGCGTCCCCAAAGCGGTTTTCTGAACTCCCAGCAGGGTGCAGGCGCTGCAGTTACCGTTCGGAGAAATCGCACCGAAGTTGCCTTGCAGATAGGCTGCGGTCGGAACCGTATCGTTGAAGCCGTACAGGTCGGTCTCGAGGAACTCTTCGTAATTAAAGAAGAAAAAGCTCTTGTTGTGGCCGTTGTAGATCTTCGGAATGTAAATGGGGCCGCCGAGGGTGCCGCCGAAGTCATTGCGGCGGGTACGCGGCCGGAACTTTCCGCCGCTGCCGCCCTGCGTGCTGCAAGCCTGCGTAGTAGTCGCGCCGGTGATGCAGCCGCCGCTCTTCGAGAACGGATCGCCAGCGTTCAGATCTTCGTTGACGAAGTAGTCGTAACCGGTGCCGTGATACTGGTTGGTGCCGGACTTCATAGTCATGTTGATGACCACGCTGCCGGCTTGGCCGAACTCAGGCGCGTAGTTGCTGACCTGGTAGGCGATTTCCTGAACCGCGTCCACCGAGGGCTGCCCCATCTGCGTGTAATCGTACGCGCCGTAGTAACGGTCGGTGGCGTCCTGGCCTTCAATGCGCATGGTCTCGGTGGTCACAAACGACTGTCCGAGTCCGTTGATCTGGAACGTACCGCTGGATGCATAGCCGCTGACGCCCGGAAGCGTGAGCAGCGTGTTGTACGGATTGCGGAATCCGGAGCTGCCGGAGTTGACGGTACCAACACCGAGCATCGGCAGCGCGTCCATCGTGTCGATGGTTACGTTGTCGGCCATCTCGGCCGATTCCGTTTTGAGCAGTGACGCTTCGGCGGTGACCGTCACCGACTCGGTGTTGGCGCCGACCTGCAGTGAGACATCTTCACGCAACGTACCGGCCGCTTCCACGGCCAAATTGGTATGCGTGTATTTCTTAAATCCCTTAGAATCGATCGTTACGCTGTACTTGCCCACCGGCAAGTCAGTGACGGTATAGACGCCGGCGCTGCTGGTCACGCCGTTGTAAGCCACACCGGTTCCGGTGTTCTTCACTTCGACGTTGGCGCCTGCGATGACTGCCCCGGCCTGGTCCGAAACGGTTCCGGTGATGGTTCCGTTGCCGACCTGGCCAAAAGCCATCGCTGTGCTGACTAACAGACACACTGCGAACGTGGCTAGCCTGAGTCTCATTAAACTCTCCCTTAAATGCTGGAAAACTTCAAACCCCTGTTCACACCCAAATTTCGGGCGTGTTAACCCCAATAAGCAACCCAGGGAAGTATATACTCGGTATCCGAGGGTGTCAATCCACAATTCCCGATAGATACTATCAATTCCGGCGCGGAACTCCCGGTTTTGGGCCGCGTCGGATTTTCGTGATACGCTGGATTCGCTCGATAATCGCAGCATTTTTGAGGGTCAAGAACATTGTGAGGAGGATCCGTTTTATGCTCCCTTTCGCGCTACTCCCGCGCCGCGCCGCGCTGTTGGCCGCCGCCGTTGCGCTGGCGCTGACCGCCTGGGCGCAGCGCCCCCGGCAGGTTGACGACGCGTTGCTCAAGAGCGGCAGCAAGACCGGCGATGACTGGGTCAGCTATGGCATGAATTGGTCGGAACAGCGCTACAGCACGCTGAATCAGATCAACTCGACCAACGTCACCAAGCTGGGCCTGGCCTGGACCTACGACATTCCGGTGGCGCCGGGAAATTTTCAGGCTCATCAGGAAGCCACGCCGCTGATCTTCAACGGCGTGCTCTATAGCATCACTCCCTGGAGCATCGTCTATGCGGTCGATCTCAAAACCCATCAGGAGCTGTGGCGCTCCGATCCTGAGGTGAACCAGCAGGTGTGGGCCTCGCGCATCTGCTGCGGAATCGTGAACCGGGGGCTGGCTCTGTACCAGGGCAAGGTGATCGCTCCGGCGGTAGACGGCAGGCTGAGGGCGCTCGACCAGGCCACCGGCAAGATCCTATGGGAGACGCGCGTGTCTCCGGAGAACATGGCCTACACCATCACCATGGCTCCGCGGGTGATCAAAGGCGGTAAGGTGATCATCGGCGTCAGCGGCGGCGAATACGCCATCCGCGGATTCTTCGCCGCCTTCGACGTCAACACCGGCAAGCTGGCCTGGAAGTTCTACACCGTGCCGGGTGATCCGTCGAAGCCCTTTGAACAGCCGGAGCTGGCCGCGGCGGCCAAGACTTGGAGCAAGGACTGGTGGAAGATCGGCGGCGGCGCGGCGGTCTGGAACGGATTTGCCTACGACCCCGACAACGACATGGTCTACGTCGGGACCGGCCAGCCCGGGCCCTGGACCGAGGTTTCACGCGGCGAGGGCGACAATCTTTACTCGGATTGCATCCTGGCGGTGAAGGGCGCGACTGGAAAGCTGGCGTGGTATTACCAGGAGGTCCCCGGCGATGACTGGGATTTCGATTCGATCGCGGACCTGATGCTGGCGGATCTCAAGATTGATGGAAAGAATCGCAAAGTGATTATGCACTCGCCCAAGGACGGGTTCTTCTATGTGCTGGATCGCACCAACGGAGAATTGCTCTCGGCCGATCCCATCACCAAGATCACCTGGGCGACGGGCATCGATTTGAAAACCGGCCGTCCGCAGATCAATCCCATGGCGCGGTATGGAAAGGACACGGTGAAGGTGATGCCGGGTCCCTCCGGCGGGCATGTGTGGCCGCCCTGGTCCTTCAGCCCGCTCACCGGCCTGGTCTACATTCCGGGCACCGCCGGCGGAAGCTACAACTATCAGGCCGATCCCAACTTCGTTCCGACATCCACCGATATCGGGACCACCGGACGCGGAGTCATGAACATGGGAACCGGCCGCGGGGCCGGAGGCGGACAGCTCGGGCGCGGCGGCGCCGGTCGCGGGACCACCGCTGGAGGAACGGATACTCTGCCGGAAGCGGTAGCCGCCGCAGGACGGGGTGGCGCGCCCAAGGCCGCCGCTCCCGCCGGTCCCATCAACATCCCCAACGCGATCGGCCCGGAGGGCGTCACCGGCAACGTGCTCTACGCCTGGGATCCCATCGCCAAGAAGGAACGCTGGCGCGCCGAGGGCGCCGGCGCCGGTCCTTTCGCGGGCGGAAGCCTGGCAACGGCCGGCAACCTGGTGATGTCGTCGGTGAATGACCGGCTCATGATCTTCAAGGCCGACACCGGAGAGAAGCTGACCGAACTGAACCTGCACATTACCCAGATGGGACCGCCCATCAGCTTCCTGCTCGACGGCAAGCAGTACATCGCCGTAGCGGGGGCTCCAGGGGGCGCGGCCGCGGGCCGGGGTGGTCCGGGCGGGGGCGGCGGAAGAGGCGCGGCGGGGCCGCGGGAACCGGCCAAGCTATGGGTGTTCTCGCTGGACGGGAAGATGCCTATGCCGGGCACTCCCGCGAATTAATTTAGAAACCAAAGCACCAAAAAAAACCGGCCAGTCGTGGTGACTGGCCGGTTTCTCTTTAATCCGCTTCCTTCGGGCGCGGCTCAGTTAACGCCGGGCGCGGCTCAGTAGCCCGCTACTTGCCCATCTTACTTACCAACGAGGTGCTGCACGTCGCGGTTGTTTTCCTGGCAGATGTATTCGATCAGCTCGCCCTTGAGCTGCGTGGGGTGCGTGGTGAAGGTCCAGTCCTTTGAATAAGCGCCAGGATCGTGGATGGTGTGGAGGATCTCCATATGGCCTTCGTCGATGCGCTTGAACTGCTCGGTCACCACCATGTCCTTGGTGTGAGGGAGACCCGACTCGTCGAGCCAGGTCTTGTCGGTCTGGCCGACGGTTTCGACCACCAGCGTGTCGTTGTCCACCCAGTGACCGATGGAATCGCCGAGCCAAGTCTCGACCGTATTGGGATCGTGCTTGCGGCCATCCAGGAAGATCTTGCGCCAGATGTGCGCCCCGCCTTCGTAAATGATGACCAGTTCCTTATCGTTCTGGATCATCGACCAGGGATAGGGAGTGGTGCTCATGCGCGGCACGCCGGGAGGCAGGCAGAGCCCTTCCGGATCGTCCTTCGAGAGATCCCCCTTGCGTTTCTCGTAGAGTGTTTTAGCCCACGGCAGAATTCCGCTTATTTGGTAAAACGACGCAACCTGGTCCGGTGGCTCGCCAGTGGCCCTAGCAAGATCGACGTTCTGATTAATCGCGTTGGGCGTCCAGTTGCCGGTGAAATCGACCTTCCCGTCGGGCCTGCGCGGAGCAGGGGCTTTGGATGCGGTATCGGCCTTCCCGCGGCCGCCCCCTTTTCCTCCGCCCTTGCCGAATCCGCGTCCGCCGCCCGGACCTCCCGGACCACCGGTCGCGGCCGGCTGCTGGCCTTGTTGCGCGCCTTGCTGAGCAATCGCCGGGAACAAGCCCCACACGAAGGCGGCTGCCATCGTTCCGGTGAGCATTGCCATCTGACTGAATTTTTTCATAGGGACTCCTTCGAGAACATGAATTAATTTCCTTGACGAACGTTGAATTGGGAGCTGCCTCAACAGAGCCCCAAACTTGTTTGCGCAACCCGCGCTCATTTTACCCCGCCCTCGCTCTGGGTGTAATGCTGCAAGTCCTGTTCACCCTCCACGCAGGCGAACTCCATGAGCTCGTAATTCGGCTGGCGGTTGCGGCGGAACCCTAAAGCGATCTTCCACGGCTGGGTATAGACTTTGGGATCGCTGATGGTCGCCTCGTAATTGATGTTGTTCGAATCGACGGGAGCGAAGCGCTCGACCACATGAATCTCGTCGCTATGGAAATTCCCGGCCATATCGAACCAGGTTTGGTCGTTCTGGTTGGTGACGTCGACCACCAGGGTGTCCCCTTCCCAATGGCCCCGCGAATCGCCCTGAAACAGCTTGATGGCCTGCGGCGCGTGCGGCTCGCCGTTCAGCGGAATAATTCGGTAAGCGTGAAAGGCTTCAAAGAAAATGGTCACAAAACCGGGCGATTGAAAAATCTGGAAGCCGAACGGAGCGTACATCTGCCGCGGCACCCCGGCGAGAGTGCAGTGCGCTTCCGGATCGCCAAACATGTGGTGCGCCAGCAGGTCTTCTTTCTTGGTCTCGGCCCAGGGCTGATAGGGGATCTTTCCGCCAGGGGGATCCACGATGATTCCCTTCCCTGCCGGAATCTCGAACTCCGCCGGATGATCTTCGACGTCGAAGGCGGCCGAGAACGAGGTCGCGTCCCAGATGCCTTGGATATCGGGCTTACCGTCGGCAAAGCGCTTGACCGGACCGGCGGGAGCCTGGGGAGCTCCGCGGCCCCGTCCGCCTCGGCCTCCTCCAGCGGGAGCACCGGGGTCCGGAACCCGGGTTTGGGCGATCGCAGTGACCATCGCCAGCGGCAGCAGGAAAAGACGCAGGCGCTTCATTTCTTCTTATCCGCGGTGGCGGCTTCCTTTTGAGCTTCTTCCAGATACACGTGGCATTCGTATTCGTACAACTGGAAGTCCTTCTCGGTATGGCGGTACAGCGGCATGCTGATTTTCCAGGGCCGCGAGAACACCTTGGGATCTTCGATGGTGGCCTCGTACTGCAGGGTGTCGGGACCGGTGCGGGTATAGCGTTCGGTCACCTTCATCTGGTCACTATGGAAGTCGCCGGCCAGGTCGAGCCAAGTCTCATCGTTCAGATCGGTGACTTCGACCACCAGCGTGTCGCCTTCCCAGTGGCCGCGCGAATCGCCCATCCAAAAGTCGATATCTTCGAGGTGCTTGCGGCCGTCCAGGGTGATGGTGCGGGTGGCATGATCGTACTCGTAGGCGATGGCCACCACTTGCGGCGTCTGAAAAATCTGAAAGGGAAAGTTGAGGTAAGTGATGCGCGGAACCCCAGCCAGGAAGCATTTGCCCAGCGGATCCGCGGTGGCGCGATTTTTGAAGTTCTCCTTGCGCTTTTCCGCGGCCGCAGGCAGGTATGGGATCTTTCCGTCCGGCGGATCGACGATCACGCCGCGTCCGGCGGGAATGCCCATCGAAGCGCCGTGATCCTCCAGGTCCGCGGCAGCGGTATTGCGAGCCTGCCAGATGCCCTGCAAATCCGGCTTACCATCGGCTGCGCGAGGGATTTGAGCAAAGATTCCGGCCGGCAGCACGCCCGCCATCGTGCACACGACCAAAATACCGCGTACTACTTGGCGCATTACTTACCGTCGCCGTCCTTGGGTTCGCCGCCCGGAGTTTGGGCCGTCCCGGCGAACATCCGCTTGCCATCCGCCGTAGTTACCGATCGCGCGCTCATGGTGGCCGAGTTGTCCTTGGCCTGGAAGCCTTCCACCGTCACCGCATCGCCTTCCTTAAGGCTGTTCTTTCTCCAGCCTTGGCGATACAGGCCGTTGGGCGGCGCGGTCTCACACATCCATTCCACCGTCTTGCCATCGTCGCCCTTGACGGCGATATGCAGCCAGGAGTGGGGATTGATGAAGTCCATCTTCACCACCGTCCCCTTCAGGGTGATGGGTTTGTTGGAGTCGTACTCGGCAGCGAAAGAATGATGCGCCAGAACCGGCAGTGCGCCCATGAGCCCGGCCACGCTCAGGGCGGTGAGGATCGTTAAATTTCTCATACTTTACTCTTACACCACGTCTCGAACTTAGTAAGCCGCTTCAGGCCGCCGCCGTGGCCGTTTCCGGAACGGTGATGGGTTCCAGCTCCGCCACGATCTCTGCGCGGCGGTTTTCAAACCACGGCGGAATGTGCAGCTTGGTGCCGAGCTCTGCCTTGGTCTCATCCTTCTCGAATCCGCCAGGAACATTGCAGCAGCTCTCGACCAGAATGCCTCCCGGGCAGCGGCAGTACATGGAGTGGAAGTAGAAGCGGTCCTTGATTTCCGAGGCATCGGTATAGCCGAGCTCCTCGTAGATCGCCTTTTGTTCTGCCAGCGCGTTGTCGTCCGCGCCCCAGAGCGCGATATGGTGCACCGTTCCGGCTCCGAAGGTCCAGCTTCCCGACGCCCGGTCGGGCTCATGCAGCAGCGTGACGGTCTTGTTCGCCCCGCCGGTCCCGGTCTCGAAGCGATGGTAGTGAGCATCAACACCGGTCTTGCGGAATCCCAGCGCCTCAATGAAAAACCGCTCCGTTTCCACCACTTCGCGCACCGACAGGACCGCGCCATGGAATCCATGCACCGCCTCGCCTTCGCTGATCTCAGGCGTGGTCCAGCCTTCGCGCTTGTCGTGGCCGTCCTCGATCACTTCATAGGACAAGCCGGATGGATGCTTGAAGCGGATGAAGGACTGGCCAAAACGCTCCTGAATGCCGGAATGCTCCACTTTGTGCCGGTCCAGATGTTCCTTCCAGAACGGAAGCGTGCCCTTGGAGACGGTAAAAGCGGTGGCTTGCACCTGGCCCGATCCCGGACGGCCGGCTTTGCGGCTGTAGGGGAAGGTGGTCATCACCGAACCAGGTTCGATGTTGGCGTTGGAGTAGTACAGGTGGTAAATGGGAATTTTCCCGTCCATGAGGACGGTCTGCTTCGCCATGCGCAGGCCGACCACCTGAGTGAAAAAATCGACGTCCTGCTGTGCGCCGCCGGCGCAGGCAGTGATGTGGTGATATCCCGTAAGTGGGTAATTCAAGTTTAAGACCTCCCTATGACTCGACCGTCCTGTTTCAGGCCAGACGCCGGGTGTTGACGCCGGGACTTCACTTCAGGAGTACGAGCTTTCATTCGTATAATGTCAGACCCTATGATGTCAAGAACAGATCCGCCACAATTGTTCTCAACCAGCGGCTGGCCGGGTCCTGGCTGTACCGTTCGTGCCAGTGCTGCATGATGTAATACGGCGGAACTTCGAAAGGCATGGGCAGAACGCGAATGTTTCCGGCGCTTTCCAGGTGCCGGCCGAGCTGCTCTGGCAGGGTCACCACGAAGTCACTGGTGCTGATGAGAGTGGCGATGCCCAGGAAGCTGGGCACGGTCAGCCCGACCCTGCGGCGGATCTTTTTCATCTCCAGCGTCTTCTCCACCACGCTGTGGCCGGTGCCGGAGGTCGCGATCGCCAGGTGCGATTCGGCTTCGTACTGCTTCACGCTCAACGTCTTTTCGATGCGCGGGTGGTCGGCGCGGACGGCGCACACAAAGCGGTCCTTGAACAGGCGCTGCTGGCAGAAACCGGCGCCCATCGGCAGAATAAAGCCGATCGCCAGATCCAGATCGCCCGATTCCAGCATCTTGGGCGTGTCGCAGGAAATGCGGCTCAGGTCGATGCGCACGGTGGGCGCGATCCGGCGCAGCCGCTGCATCAGCTTGGGCAGCAAAGTCACCTGCGCGATGTCGGTGGATTGCAGGTGGAAGGCGCGATCGGAGTTGGACGGATCGAACACCACGTGATGCTCCAACGCGCTCTGGAGCAGTGTTTCGGCCTTCTGCAGCAGGCCGATCAGTTCGGTGGCGTGGGGGGTGGGCTCCATGCCCGCGGAAGTGCGCACAAACAAAGGGTCATTGAAATGTTTGCGCAGCTTCGCCAAGCTCATGCTGATGGTGGACTGGCTCAGCTCCAGCCGCTCAGCCGCCTGCGAGACGCTCCGCGTCCGGTTCAATTCGCCAATAACCGCCAGCAGCTTTAGATCAATATTCGTCACGAGAACGGCTCTTCAACCGAGAAGAATGCATGCAAACTGGATTGCCGTCAGCTAGTATAGTTGCGCGCAGCCAGGGAGTCAAACATTATCTTCGCTCCACAATCTTAAAGCGAGAGTGCCAAATCCGCGGAGGCGGCGAGGTGGTGCGCCAAACGAGACCTTTGCATGCAAACCGGCGTATCCCAACCGGCGGGCGATTCCTTTCTCCGGCGTCTTCCACTATGATGATTGCCATGCGAATTTTAGGGATGCGAATTTTAAGGCCGCGGATTCTCTGGATGACCCTCGCCTGCCTTGCCATGGCGCAGGCGCAGAATGACTGGCCCACCTATGGCGGCGGACGCGCCGGGTCGAGCGTCGAAAACACGCGCTATTCGGCTCTCAAACAAATCGACTCTGGCAATGTGACCAAGCTCACACAAGCCTGGAGCTTCAACAGCCGTCCCGCCGATTCGACGGGCATGCCTCGGGCTTCGCAGGCGACTCCGCTGGTGGTCAACGGCGTTCTGTACCTGATCACTTACTATCAGAGCCTGGTGGCGTTGGAGCCGGAGACCGGCAAGCAGCTCTGGATCTATTCGCACGCTCACGCCGGCCGGCCTCCGCGCGGCATCGCGTACTGGCCCGGCCAGGGAAGCAACCCTCCCGAGCTTGTGTTTGGAACCGCTGATGGATTCCTGATCGCGCTGAACGCCAAGACTGGCAAGGCTATTCCCGGTTTCGGCACGAACGGCGAGATCGATCTCAAAACCGGAATGATGAACGGGCTTCCGCAGGAGCATTACGGACTTTCCGCCGCCCCGGTGATCTACAAGAACCTGGTAATGACCGGTGCGCATACAATCGACAGCCCGGGACTGGGCCCGCGCGGAGATCTTCGGGCGTGGGACGTGCTGACCGGAAAGCTGGTGTGGACCTTTCATTCGATACCGGAGCCGGGAGAAAAAGGCCACGAGACCTGGCTCAATGACGGATGGAAGAACCGCTCCGGCACCAACGCGTGGACCACGTTCAGCGTAGACGCGCAGAGCGGCACGGTGTTCGTTACCTTCGATTCGCCGGCGGCCGATCTCTACGGAGGCGACCGGCCGGGCAACAATCTGTTCGGGAATTCTTTGGTGGCGTCACCATCGATGAAGTACAGGACGACGAACGAGTACATAAACAC
>CAWISY010000194.1:0-5849 GCA_963838455.1 Bryobacterales bacterium | reverse complement strand
TTTGTGTTGACACCACATTTCGTGTTGCTCAGCCGGTATTCGGGCAGATCAAGCAGGCACGCGGATTTCGTCAATTTCTATTACGCGGAAAAGAGAAGGTGAAAGGCGAGTGGGCGCTGCTGTGCCTGACGCACAACATTTTGCGGCTCCACGCGGCGATGCAGTACTGAGGATCGCCATCGGGAAATGATTTTGGACCAAAATCGCGTATCGCAACCGTCCTGAACCAAGATCGGCGCGCCAACTCAAAGATGGCCGCTCCGCGAAAACTTCCCTCCACCCCCAGCACCGACTTTCGGCAGCCGCCAACCGGCTTTACTCGGACGGGCTCCTAGGTAACTGCTGACCAGCATTTGCGCCGCGCACAAGCAACGTGATGCGATACCTTACATGGAAATAACCGAGATCTTGCGTAAGTTCGAAAGAGCGACTGGCCGCTTCGCGCGGACCGCTGTTGAAGCGGCTGCGGCACGCCGGGAAGAGATCACGCCGGAACTCCTCCGCGTCCTGGAGGACACCGTGGACCGGGCAGCGGAACTCGATGCCGAGGGCGATTACATGGCCCATCTGTATGCCATGTTTCTGCTGGCACAGTTCCGGGAGGCTCGCGCTTACCCTCTGGTGGTGCGATTTGCATCGCTTCCCGGCGACCTCCTGGATTCTCTCTGCGGCGACTTTATCACGGAAGACCTCGGCCAGGTCCTGGCGTCGGTGTGTGGCGGCGAACTGCAAGGGATTCGGTCCGTAATCGAGAATGAGGACGCCGACCAGTGGGCCCGGGGTGCGGCTCTGAGCAGTCTCGTGACGTTAGTTGCCGCTGGACAAAAGAGCCGTGACGAGGTTATAAGCTACTTCGCGTCCCTGTTCCGGGGCAGGCTGGTGCGGCAGTGGTCCCACGTCTGGGATGAGCTTGCCTCCTATAGCTCCGACCTTTACCCGGCGGAATTGCTCGACGATATCGAGCGGGCTTACCGGGACGGTCTGGTCGACCCCGGCTACATTGGTTTTGACGATATCAAGCGCGATTTGGCGAAGGGCAAGGATCAAGTTCTCGCCAGACTAGCAGGCGATCCCCATCGACGCCTGGTGGAGGACACCGTGAAGGAAATGGGTTGGTGGGCATGCTTTCGCGACGACAGGCCGACGCAGGTGAAAAGCGCCGGCCCGGCCTGGGCGAAGGCGGACCTTCCGTACGTGGCGGCGTCTCCTCAGATCAAGAGCGCAAAGCCCAAGACGGGCAGGAACGAACCATGTCCGTGCGGCAGCGGCAAGAAATATAAGAAGTGCTGTGGTGTATGACCCGCTGAGCTCACCCACATACGGCGCTCTCGCGGATACGCCTTCAATCGGGTTCTATCCGCGGGTCCAGCGCGATCCGGCGCGAGTGGTGCGGGAAATAATCGCGTCGGGCTGTACAGACACTAAACTGGTTATTTGAGCAACGCGGCAGTCGAATCCGGGGTAGTGGCCGTCCTGGCCGAGAAGCCCTCGGTCGCCCGCGATATCGCGAAAGTACTGGGAGCGACAACCAGGGGCGAAGGCTACTTGCATGGCAATGGTTACGTGGTTACGTGGGCCATTGGGCATCTTGCATCGCTCGCACAGCCGCACGAGATTCATCCGCAGTGGAAGTCCTGGCGGCGCGAAACGCTGCCAATGCTGCCCGAAATATGGCCTCTGGTGGTGTACGAAAAGACCAAAGATCAGTTTGAGGTGGTGCGAAAGATTCTGTCATCGTCCCGCGTGGGGCGCGTGATTTGCGCAACAGATGCCGGTCGCGAAGGCGAGCTGATTTTCCGCTACATCTACGAAGCGGCGGCGTGCTCGAAACCTATTAGCCGGCTGTGGATCTCCTCGCTTACGCCGGAGGCTATCAGGAAGGGCTTCGACGCTCTAAAGCCGGGCAAGGATTACGAGCCGCTGGCGGATGCAGCACGCGGCCGCAGCCGGGCCGACTGGCTGGTGGGCATGAATCTTTCGCGTGCCTACACGCTGACTTATGGCGACGAGCTGAGCGTGGGGCGTGTGCAGACACCGACGCTCGCCATAGTGGTGGAGCGTGAACTGGCGGTGCGGCGCTTCGTGCCGGAAGATCATTTGGAAGTCATAGCGACGTTCCGGCCAGCGGCGCGCGCACCTTCTAAAAGTGCGGCCGAGGCTTATAAGGGTACCTGGGTCCGCGATGTAGAGGAGATCCAGAAATCCTCCCGGCTTCCGCCGGATGGTGTGGAAGCCGGTCAGATTGCGGCGCGTGCAAAGACCGGGACTGCTGCCATTGAATCGGTGAAGGCCGAAACCCAGCGCATGGGACCGCCGCTTTTGTATGACCTGACCGAGTTGCAACGGCATGCGAACCGGCTTTTCGGGTTCAGTGCACAGCATACGCTCGACACGGCGCAGGCTCTCTATGAGCGGCACAAATTGATCAGTTATCCCCGGACGGACAGCCGGCATCTTTCGCAGGATGTGGCGGGAACGTTGCCTCGGATCGTACAGACGGTGGCGGGGCCCTATCGAGAGCATCTGGCTCCGGGTACTGGCGAGAAGCCGCTGGGACGCAGGTATGTGGACGATGCGAAAGTCAGCGACCACCACGCGATCATTCCCACGGTGACTTCGCCGAACGGCGCGGATTTATCTCCAGATGAACGCAAGATCTACGACCTGGTGTGCCGCCGATTGCTGACCTGCTGGCATGAGGATCATGTGTGGTCGGTGACGACGGTGATTACAGCGATCACGAACACCGAGGTGATAGATCGCTACCACTCTTCCGGTAAAGCGATTCAGCAGGTTGGTTGGAAAGTGCTGGACTTCCAGACTGAGAAGAAGAAAGCCAGTGACCGGAGGGCCAAAGCTGGCGAGGATAGCTCGGAAGAGGACCAACAGGCTTTGCCTGCCGGTCTCGCACGCGGGCAGGCCCAGGATGTGCTGAATGCCGAAGCCATCGGGAAGAAGACGCGGGCACCGAAGCGATTCACCGAGGCCACGCTGCTGACTGCGATGGAGACTGCAGGAAAGACGCTCGATGAAAAAGAGCTTTCTGACGCCATGAAGGAGACCGGGTTGGGCACGCCGGCCACGCGCGCTTCCATCATCGAGGTACTGCTGAAGCGGGAATACATTGTGCGCAACGCGAAGAATCTGGAAGCGACGGACAAGGGCATCCAATTGATTGAGGTGGTGCATCCGGAAGTGAAGAGTCCGGCGATGACGGGGCAGTGGGAAGCCCATCTGAAACGCATCCAGCGTGGCGAGGCGAAACTGGAGCCATTTCTGCACGGGATTGAAGATTATGTGCGGGAGGTGATTGGCAAGGTGGGCCGGATTCCGGCGGGGCCGCGCGAGAGAGCAAGCGGCGCGCCGCACTCCGTTTCGCCGGCGTTCCCCAC
Organism: Bryobacterales bacterium; assembly: GCA_963838455.1. GTDB lineage: Bacteria > Acidobacteriota > Terriglobia > Bryobacterales > Bryobacteraceae > Palsa-187. Next base: position 2,457 of record CAWISY010000194.1, on the reverse strand, counting down.
GAGCAACACAGGCAGTAATGGAGCCGGTTCACAACCTGCGGGGACCAACCCACAGGCAGAGGCAGCTAGTGTACGCGTGTCTGCGGCCGCCGTCGAGCCTCATCCCGCCATCACCGCCGAGCCGGATGAGTCATTGAATGCGCTGCTGCACAGGGCGTTCGGCTTCACGGCGTTTCGTGCGAATCAGGAAGAAGTCTGCCGGACCGTGATGGAGGGGCGGGACGCCCTGCTGGTCATGCCCACGGGTGCGGGGAAGTCGCTGTGCTACCAACTGCCTGGGCTTGCGCGGGGCGGGACGACGCTGGTGATCAGTCCTCTGATCGCGCTGATGGAAGACCAGTTTCACAAACTGCGGGACCATGGCTTCGCGGTGGAATGCATCCATTCCGGGCGCGACCGCGCGGCCTCCCGCCAAGTTTGTATCGATTACCTGAACGGCAAGCTGCAGTTCCTCTTCATCGCGCCGGAACGCCTCCGGGTGCCTGGCTTCCCGGAGATGCTGGCGAAACGGAAACCGGCACTAATTGCCATCGATGAAGCGCACTGTATTTCGCAATGGGGGCACGATTTCCGGCCCGATTACCGGCTGCTGGGCAGCTATCTGCCGACGCTTCGCCCGGCGCCGGTGATTGCGCTGACAGCCACGGCCACCCCTGTCGTTCAGCGTGACATCTGCAATCAACTGGGTCTCGATCCCCAAGCCAGCTTTATTCATGGTTTCCGGCGATCGAACATTGCGATTGAAGTAGTGGAAACGAGCCCATTTCAGCGTCCCAGCCTGGCGCAAGAGTTGTTATCCGGCCCTGATCGTCGTCCGGCGATCATCTACACGCCCAGCCGCAAGCAGGCCGAGAGCGTCGCCGCGTTGCTCGCGCGCGGATTTACCACCGCTGCGTATCATGCAGGTCTCGACGCTGAGCGGCGACGCCGCGTGCAGGATGGATTCCTCAACGGCAAGCTGGAAGTGATCGTCGCGACGATCGCTTTCGGCATGGGGATCGATAAAGCGAATATTCGGTCCGTGATCCATACCGCGCTGCCAGGGAGTATCGAAGCGTACTACCAGGAGATTGGGCGCGCGGGCCGCGATGGCGAGCCGAGCCGCGCGATTCTGATGCACTCCTACGCCGACCGCTATACGCACGATTTCTTTTTTGAGCGCGATTATCCGGACGTAAAGTACCTTGACCAGATTTACGACCGGCTTCGCGCCGAGCCGCAGCCACGAGAGTTCATTGAAAAGCAGGGCAGAATCCCGGCCGATATCTTCGGGAAGGCGCTGGAGAAGCTTTGGACGCACAGCGGCGTGATCATGGATGCCGCGGACAATCTGAGTCGCGGCACGGATGACTGGCGCGATGCCTACATCGCCCAGGGCGAGCAGAAGAAGTCGCAGATTGAAGCGATGATCCGGTATGCGCAAAGTAACCAGTGCCGCATGGCAAGCCTGGTGCGGCACTTCGGCGACACGGCGGACAGTCAGAAGCCCTGTGGTATCTGCGATTTCTGCGCGCCGGAAAGCTGCGTGGCGCAGCGGTTCCGCGAGGCTACCGCGCAGGAACAGACGGTGGCGCGTGATGTCTTGAACGCGCTGCGGATGAATCGCAAGTCGGTCGGAAAGCTGCACACGGAGGTGTGTGGGAACAATGGCATGGATCGCGACGGGTTCGAGGAACTCATGGGCGCGATGGCGCGCTCAGGTTTCGTCCGCCTGGTGGATTCGATCTTCGAGAAGGACGGGAAACAGATTCCATTTCGCCTCGCGAGTATTACGGGCGATGCAAAGTATGTAGATCAAGACACGCCCTTCGAACTGAGGATTCGCGAGACTCCGGATCTATCGGGAAAGCTGACCGGGGAGAACAGCAAGAAGAGGCCGGCAGCGGCGAAGCGGAAATCCCGCAGGACTCGGGCACCGGTGCGGGAGGTCGCGCGAGAAGATCAGGAAGCACGGCATGGCTCACGTGCCGCAGCGATGCTGAAGGCGTGGCGGCGAACCCTAGCGGCGAAGCGGGGCATGCCGGCGTTCCGAATCATGTCAGACCGAGTGCTACAGGCGATTGCGGAGAAAGAGCCGAAGACAGCGGCCCAGTTGCTGGCCATTCCCGGAGTCGGGATCAAGCTGGCAGAGAAGTACGGTTCCCAGATTTACAGGATCTTGGACGAATCGCGATCGCTATGATGGAAGTCGACGGCCTCACGGACGTGCCGAGTGACCAACTGGTCGTCGGGCTTGCGCCCAGGAGAGATTTTGGCGATTCGACGCCGGAACGTCGCAACGGACGGTAGCTACGTCGCAATTGAACAATGGGTCTACCGGGGCGACCTCGATACTCTCAAGAATAGTGAGACCCGGCAGATGGCCGCGCCGCCGCGCAGTTTGGATTTGCTTGTTGCGTGGCTGAGGGCTGCGGTTGGTCCTGAGCAGGATGCTTGGGTTTTCGCATCGGAGAACCC
>CAWISY010000193.1:0-10562 GCA_963838455.1 Bryobacterales bacterium | reverse complement strand
TGGGAGTGAACAAGAGCCAGGCAATTCGAGACGCTTTCAAGGAACTGCCCGACGCCAAGGCGAAAGAGAAATCGTCGCCCATCTCAAAGGCCAGAACATCGCAGTGAGCGAGCAATTGGTCTATCAAGTCAAAAAGGTGAGCAAGAAAAAGAAGCCCGGACGAAAGCCCGGCAAGGCTCCGCAAGCCAAGGCGACAGCGAAGGCTGCTCACGCTCCGGCTTCCAACGGACGTTTGGGCGTCGGGGCCTCCATCGCTCTGGTCAAATCTACCGCTGAAAAGGTCGGAGGGTGGTCTGCCTTGAAAGAGATCGTGGATGCGTTGGTGTGAGATTGGGCTTAGTTGAATCCGAAAACCCCATGGTTGAATCCTGTCATGGACCAACACAACTGCCCCTTTTGTCACCTTGAAAAATCCCATCCTGCTGGAGAATGACATCGCAGCAGTCTTTCGTGACGGTTTTCCCGTCGCAGAAGGCCACATGCTCGTCGTCCCGAAGCGGCATGTCGCCAGTTTGTTCGATCTGTCTGAAGTAGAACAGTTTGCGGTATGGATGCTTGTGGCGAAAGTGCGTGCCACACTGATGGCCGAGCTAAAGCCCGACGGGTTCAACGTCGGCGTGAATGACGGCACGGCAGCGGGGCAGACGGTGATGCACGCGCATGTCCACGTCATCCCACGCCGCAACGGTGATGTTGCCGATCCAAGGGGCGGCGTCAGGTGGATAATGCCGAGTAAGGCATCGTATTGGGCCAAGGGCTAAATGAAGCCGCATTGAAAGAGATCGATGACGCACTTTACCGAGGTCCAACCGACTCTGGAAAACTACTGGCGATCAATAATCTTGTTTGGTCGCAATGTGGCCTCGTACAAATTCGCCCTCGGCAAGTCGCTGCTGGAACTGGCCGAGCAACGCAAGGAAACCGTTTCCCTCGAAGAACTGGCTGAGCCTTTTGCTCGCCATGTCTGCGAGCATCTTGCAATCGCAGGCAAACAAGCCACGTCAGCATCGAGTCGTTTTTTGGACGCCTGCCGGAAATTCAACGCTGGTGAAATCAAGAAGGAAGAACTGCTCGACGCCACAGCCAAGCTGGGCTTCAATAACGTCATTGACGCATTTCATGTCGTCCATGATGGGGCAATCACTGTTCGGTTCTTCCACGACGAGCGGAAGGACAAAACCAAAGGTATTCGGCTCAGTGATGACCTTTTCAAGCTCACGGAGCATTACCAATATCGGAACCTTCCCAGCGAAGTCGAAGCTCGTTGGCGATTGGTCGAGACAGCTTGGGAACTGAACCTGCCCCGGCATGTTCTTTCAATTGGATTTGACCCTGCGGGCGAGCTTCTGATAGTGAATGATCGCCTCTTTGGACGAAAGCCAATTACGTCGTGCCGGCATGCCCTGAACGGCTACCAGAAGGGAAAGTGTTTCTATTGCCTTGACGACATCTCGGTCGTAAATTCAGCCGACTATCTAGCAGAGGTGGACCATTTCTTTCCCCACACGTCAAACCGCATGGCCTTGGAGATTTGCTTGACGGCGTATGGAACCTCGTTCGCCTGCCAATCCTGCAACCCGGGTCCGAAGGGAAAATTCGCCCAGCTACCCGAGCTTCGCTTACTGGAACGACTTCACACTCGAAATAGTTTCTGACATTGAAAGCCATCACCCGCTACGGGAAACTCTGATTCTACAATCGGGAGCGGACGAAGCCAAACGAAGGCAGTTTCTCCAAGAAATCTATCGGCAGTCGAAAGAGTTATTGGTCCAGAATTGGAAGCCCGCATTTGAGCACGAACCGGCATTCTGAACACCGACGATTTGCCTTCGCTCAAGCTCGGCTCTTCGCAGCCCACGCGACTACCTTTGCCGCCAATTGCTTCCGTTCCCGTTCGAAAGTCTCAGCCCGATCCCGTGCGCCGGGACCGTTAGGCGCATGAGGGAACCCATTCAGGCATCGGCGATCATCAAGGCCAACTGCCAGCAACGCTTTGGCACGCTCGTCCCGTCATTCACCGGATCGACACCGAGGGTGCGGCGTCAGAGCTTCGTGTAATACTCTGACGCCCCAGTAGTGCTGGATAGCTACGGCACTTTCGGTCTGCATTGCGCGGGCCAGGTCGCCGCACAGGATCAGCGCGGGGCGGTGGTCATCTTCTCGGATCCAGGTGAATGGCCACGGGATCAAACCGTCGCTGATGCTGCGGACCCTCACCTTGCCGCGGACCTCGCACGGCAAGGTGCCGCCGATCGGGCAGTGCGGCATGCGGTAGGGGCCGGCGATCAGCTTGATTTGTTCGTTTGCGTGCATGCCTGACCTACGATCCGGTACAAGCTAGCTGGGCAGTCGATCATGATCCAATGGACTGTCCCCTCAAAGCGATGCTGCAAAAAGACCAACGCGCTGCGGTCGGCGGGTCTCGGCAAGGGAGATCGGGTTGCCACGCTGCTGTTCAACTCCTCGGCGATGCTCGAGGCGCATTTCGGGGTGCCGGCGGCAGGCGGGTCCTGGTTGCGGTCAACCACCGGCTGGCCAGCGCCGAGATCGGGTACATCCTGGGGCACAGCGGCGCGCGGTACCTGCTGCTGGATACCGGCCTGGAGGCGCTGGCCGCGCCGCTTGAGCTGGCCGGGGTGACCGTGATCCGCTGCGCCTGCACGGGCCGCGCCGGGGTTGAACCGCTTTGAATTGTGCTGGCGTGAAGAAATGTTTAGCGCATTGCCGAAATGACTCCGTGTTGGGCGTTCCAGTTTTTGTCCCGCGCGTTAACGGTGCACCTCCTACTGCATAGATTGCGGTTTGAGCGGACGGAGAATTTAGATCAATGCTCGGCCTCTTTCGGAACGGATAGAAAGACTTTATAGCCGCAATCGTAGCAATGTCAGATGGCGCAAGAAATTGAATGAAGGAAATGTCGGAAATATCGAAGCTGTCGGGAACCAACCGGCCACATTCCGGCGGCAGATTTCAACCCGCTCTCGGTGAAGCTGATGAATCAATACGTTCCCCTTCCGACTCTGCCGGGGGGATTGTATGGCTACAACCCGGTCCAAACGCAGAAGCAGAACCAGGGCATCGCGCGAATCGACGAAACCGTCAGCAACAAGGACACGGTCTGGGGTTCTCTGTTTCTTCAAAACAGTCCGGTGATCCACTCGCTTCCATTCGATGGGTCAACTCTGCCGGGCTTTGGGGAGCAGGATAGCTCCTTCACAACGCAGCTCGTCGGCGCCTGGAACCACACCTTCAACTCCAATACGTTGAACGAGTTGCGCCTCGCCTTTACCCGGTTCAACTATAAGGATGTCAGTCCCACCAGCCCGGCGCTACCTTCCTCTTTCGGGTTTCAAGGAATCACGCCTCAGTTCCCGAACAGTTCAAGCATGCCGTTTGTGAGCGTTGCCGGCTTCTTCAACCTGGGCTTTAGTCCCTATGGGCCGCAGCCTGTGGTCGAGAACACCTATCAGCTCGACGATAATTTCTCCAAAGTTCATGGCAGTCACACGTTCAAGTTTGGCTTCGACGGGCGGCGGTACGAGGTCGACAATCCCTACGAGTCGTTCAATAATGGACAGTTCGAGTTCCAAGGCGGCGGACTCTACAGCACCGGGGACCCTGGGGCGGACTTCCTCTTGGGTTTCCCGGATTCCTACCTACAACAGAGCGGCAGTGTCCAGGATTTCCGTACCTACGAGATCTACGCATACGCCCAGGACAGTTGGAAGATCAAAAGGAACCTCACGATCAACTACGGCGTCGGGTATCAGATTGACACGCCGCTCGAGAATCACTACTTCAACAACCTCGGCAACAATTGCTTCATTCCGGGGCAACAGTCCGTCATCTTCCCGACCGCTCCGGTGGGCTTGGACTTCCCGGGTGACAAGGGTTGCACGCTCTCGGGCTATCATCCCCACTACGACCATTTCGCTCCGCGCTTCGGTTTCGCTTGGTCGCCGGACTGGAAGGGTCCCATCGGCGGCGGCGGCGGAAAGTTCGTGATCCGCGGCGGTTTCGGCGTGTATTACAACCGGTATGAAGAGGAGCTCGGCCTGCAGCAGCTTAGCGCAGCGCCATTCCTGATCAGCAGTTTCGGCGCCAGCAGTTTGGGAGGGACGGCCAGCCCGAGCTTCATCGACCCGTACAAGGACGTCGCCAGCGGGCAGGTTCAGCCGAGCCCGTTCCCGTTTTCCTCCCCCCGACGGGGCCAGAACATCGACTTCAGTGCATTTGAACCGTTCGACTTCAACGTGGTAAACCCCAACTTCACCGACCCCTACTCGATGAACTTCAACCTGAATGTCCAGCGCGAGCTGCCTGGCTCCATGGTTTTTCAGGCCGCGTACGTGGGTGCGCTCGGCCGGCACCTTGAGATGGTCTATGAAGCCAATCCGATTTCGCCCGCGGGCCAAGCAGCCTGCACCGCTAATCCAAGCTGTGTGGGCGACGCCACGCAAGCGTTGGACTTCCCGAGCCATAGCGCCTACGCTCCGGGCGACGTATTCCTATCAGTCGGCGAACAGGGCACCCGGGGAACCTCGGACTACAATTCCTTGCAGATCAGCTTGAACAAGCGGATGTCGCATGGCTTGCAATTCCTGGCCGCGTACACCTTCAGCCACTCCATCGACGATACGTCCGGATACGAAAGCAGCGGCGCTGCGAACGGTTTGGACCGCGCGCCGAATCCTTACGCATTGCAATCCTCATTCCTCGGGGATTCGAGCTTTGATGCGCGCCAGCGCTTTGTAGTCAGCGCAGTGTGGGAGATTCCATCCGGGGCCAAGCGCTGGAACAACGCATTCAGCCGGTATGTGCTGGATGGCTGGAAGTTAACCGCGATCGAAACCCTCCAGACCGGCTTTCCGATTACGATCTATGACAGCAGCCTGCGCTCGCAAAGCTGCCCCGCAGGATTCGGCATTGTCTACTACGCCTGCTGGGACACACCCGACGTCAACGGTCCGGTCGCTACATACAACGTGCGTAATTCGACGCTCGTCAATACGTCGAAGAATTCGAACAACACCACCCCGCTCAGTTACTATTACTTCAACCCGAACGCTTTTAGTCCAGAGCCGATCGGCGTCGTGGGCAACGAAGGCCGCAATAACTTCCACGGCCCCGGAATCAACCAGACCAACATGTCGCTGATCAAGGACATCAAGTTCAGCGAGGTCCGCCGGCTGGAACTGCGCCTGGATACCTTCAACACCTTCAACCACACTCAATTCCTGATGGAAAGCAATAGTTTGTCATACTCCAACTTCAACTCCGCCAATTTCGGAAGAGCGTTGAGTGCGGCCTCGGGACGCGTGGTGCAGTTGGCCGCAAAGATATATTTTTAACGGCGTGCCCGCCGCGCTATCCTAAGGGCATGGCGGCGGGCTCGGCACTACCTCCTGTTGCGGCGGTCTCTGTCGAAGAGTATCTGGCGACGTCCTACAAACCTGCCTGCGAGTACCTGGACGGCGTTCTTCGCCAGAAACCCTTGCCTACACGAAAACACGGATTGCTACAACGGCGGCTCGGCCAGTTAATCGACATCGGCTTTCCAGATTTCGAATCGGAATCCGAGGTGACAGTACGCATTGCTGAAGGCAAATACTACATCCCCGACGTGATCGCCCAGCGCCGCGATCATATCCAGGACCCCTACCCCACCGAACCGGTGGCTCTCTGCATCGAGATCCTCTCGCCAGACGATCACATGAGTGAGGTGCTCGCAAAGTGCGAAGAGTATCACGCCTGGGGCGTCCCCACCGCCTGGATTCTAGACCCCGATGAGGAGCAGGCCTGGGAGTATCGCGCCGGGCAGCGGCCGAAGGAGATCCCGCCCGATGGCTCCCTGACCGCCGAAGGCATCGCCATTCCGCTCGCCGACGCCTTCTCCGTCCTGCATGCCCGCTAGCGACCCTCCTGTGACTGCGCTTCTGGCCGACCCGATCGTCAAGGAACACGACACGGGCCCGGGCCATCCGGAACAGCCTCTCCGCTTCGATGCCGTCATGGAGGCTCTGGAGCGTGCCGGTTTGACCAGCGGGCTCGAGCGGATCCCCTCCCGCGCAGCAACCGAAGACGAAATCGCGCTGTGTCACGGCCCCCGCTACATCGAGACCGCCCGGCGCGACATTCGCTCCGGCGCACCGGAGTTGTCGACCGGCGATACCAGCATCTCGCTGCTCTCCTGGGACGCGGCGCTGGCCGCGGTAGGAGGAATCCTGAACACGGTCGACGCCGTGGTGGGGAAAAAGGCCGGCAACGCCTTCTGCGTGGTCCGGCCGCCCGGGCACCACGCGCGCCCGAATCAAGGCATGGGGTTCTGCATCTTCAACAATATCGCCATTGCCGCGCGCTACGCGCAGCGCCAGCACGGCCTGAGCAAGGTGCTGATCGCCGATTGGGATGTCCACCACGGCAACGGCACGCAGGACATTTTTTACGAAGACGGTTCCGTGTTCTTCTTCAGCACCCACCAATCGCCCTGGTACCCGTTCACCGGCGATGCCGAGGAGACGGGAGAAGGTCACGGACGCCACTCGACCATGAATTGTCCATTCCCGGCCGGCTCCGGGAGAAGCGAAATCCTGGGCGCGTTTCGCGAACGCCTGCGCCGCGCCGCCGACCATTTCCGGCCCGAGCTGGTTCTCATCTCGGCCGGCTTCGACAGCCGCATCTCCGATCCGCTGGGCCGGTTCATCCTGTCCGACTCGGATTTCGCGCTGCTGACTGAAGTCATGCTGGAGGTCGCCGGAGAGCACGCCGAGGGGCGACTGATCTCGGTGCTGGAAGGCGGCTATAACCTCAGCGGCCTGGCCTCCGCCGCGGCTTCCCATGTGAAGGCGCTCACCGGGAAGCCCTTAGCCCAACAGAGCGAGCCGGGAAACTAGCCCTTGGGCGGACTCTCCTGCGGCGGCGTGCCGTGAGCCCCGTCATCGACCACAACATCATTGACCACAACATCGGCGACACGATCGGCCGGGGCGGACTGCTGTTTGGGCTGGCGCAGCTTCGCCTGAGCCTTCTGAGCCATCTTGCGGACGCGTGTTGCCGGGTCCGCCGCCAGCTTCTCGAGCGTTGGGGCGAATTCCGGATTGCCGGCCTCGCCCATAGCCCACGCCGCGCGGGAACGCTGCACGACATCGTAGGAGCCCGCCGACTGGATGATGCGCTCGACGGCTTCGCGGTCGCCCTGCCGGCACAGCGCCAGCAGCGCGTTCATGGATGCCCGTCCGGAAGTATCGTTGGTGGCCCCCCGCAGCACATCGGTCACGGCGGTGGATTCATATCCCCACAGGGACTCGACGACATTGGCCCGCATGCGGCCATCGTCGGAGCTGAGGAAGTTCTTCACCCGGTTCAGATTCAGATTGGCCCGGCCCAGCAACAGGGCGACCTTGGACTGGACCTCCGGACTGGGATGCCGCAGCAACTGGACCAAAAAGGAGGAAAGGCGGGAGCAGTTCGAGATCGCTTCCACCAGATTCAGGGCCCGCAGCGCCGCCGAGGTCTTGATGGACCGGGCTTCGCCGCCGGCATTGCTGAGCAACTTGCGAAGCAGGCGGGCGTCCAGGACCGGCTCAGCGCTCGCCAGGTTGCGCGCCAGGGAGATCGCCGCATCCAGCGGCAGCGCGTCTTCATCCAGCAACGGATCGATCAGCAGATTGCCGGCGAAGAGCAGTCCGGCGATGTACTGTACACCCGGCGATTTTTCGGTTTTTGCGGCCAGCAGCCGCACTGCCGCCAGCGCGAACCCCGACGGGTCGTTCTGTTGCAACTGGCGGATCGCATTGGTGGCTGCGGCAGGCTTGGAGGAGAAGCTGGCGACGGCGTCGTCCAGAAACGCGCCGGTCATTTCATCGGCTGCGCCGTCCTTGCCCAGCAGTTCGATAATGGCTTTAAGGTCCATTGGTGGAAAAGCGGTTCCCGATTGCCCTCATCGGCCGGCAGGCCTACGCTATGAGTCGAACCGCTCCCCGCGAACCGATACGCAGAGAACGCGGTTTGGGGGGCTAAGCGCAGCGTTTCGGGACTCTCGGAACTTTTCGTTTACGCCCCTTGGAAGAGTGTGGTAGGATATTAGTGCTTCCAGTAGGCCCCGGCTGCCAGGTGCCTTCTCAAGCAAAAACCCCTTCTCATGGAGTCGAAGACAACTACCGAATGAGCTTTACCGTTTTCTTGGGCAATCTGCCCACCTGGGTCACCGCGGACGATATCAGAGGCTGGCTGAGCGCCGAAAATCTGGTTGCGGACGCTATTAAGGTCATCCGCAATCCTGAAACGCAGGAATCGAAGGGTTTCGCCTTCATCGACGCCCCCAATAACGAAGAGATGAACGCCATCATCCGCCGCTTCGACCGCGCGCCCCTGGAGGACCGCTTGCTCCGCGCCAACCCGGCGCAGCCGCCGCGCCCCAAGGGACAAGGTCAAGGTTCCGGACGGCCGCAGAGCCCCTCGGGGCACGGCTCCGGTTTCGGCGGACCGCGGCGCGATATGCCTCCCGCTTCCGCTGAGGCGGGTTCAACGCAAGGCGCGGGCGGCCAGACCGGTCACGCCAGCGCAACCGTCGGCGCCGATACCCGGCCCAGGCGCACCAAGAAAGGTACCGGCAAGCGGCCCAACGGCAACGGCGCACAAACTCCGTTCGCCGAAGAGTTGGCCAAAGCGCTGTAAAGCGCGTTCCGGGAGCCCTGTAAAGCGCGTTGCGGGAGGGCCCGTAGGCACCCGCCCTCCGGGAGCCCTGTTAAGGCCCAGGCGAATTCGTCCAGCCGCGCCCAGTGGCCGTGCCAGCCCGGGGCTCCGCACCTGTCACTATTTGCGCCCGGTCGCCTATTGCGCTCCGCGTGGAAGCTGATATACTCAGTCGCTACAGCTTTTTCTAAGGCTTTCTATCAATTCGGGGGACGCACGTCGTGGCGGATCTGCTGATCATCCGTTTCTTGTTCATCGCGGTGCTGTCGTGCGCCGCTTTTTTTCTTAGGCCCCTGGATCTCGACGGACCCGTTGCGGCCGTGGTCGGGGCTCTGGCCGGCGCCGGCGTGGTGCTGTTCGAAATCCGCATCCGCGAAGTCAGCTTGAAGCGCCTGATCGGGGCGGCGTTCGGCAGCGTGCTGGGAATTCTGGGCGCCTACCTGATCTCGCTGGTGCTCAAGAGCGCCATGCCCGACTCACCCACCGTGCGCTACATCCAACTGGTACTGCTGGCCTGGATGACCTACTGCGGCCTGGTGGTCGGATCCAGCAAAGGCGACATGCTCAACCTGGCCGCGCTGGGCGGATTGTTTGGCGGGGAGAAAACCTCCAAGAACTCGTTCAAGATTCTGGACACCAGCGTCATCATCGACGGCCGTATCGTGGACCTGGCCGAGACCGGCTTCATCGACGGCGCCATCGTCATCCCCCAATTCGTTCTGAGGGAACTGCAACTGGTGGCCGACTCGTCCGACTCCATGAAGCGTAACCGCGGCCGGCGCGGGCTGGACATCCTGCAGCGGCTGCAAAAGTTGCCCGAGTTGAACGTCCAGATCCTGGAAGACGATTTCCCGGCCGTCCGCGAAGTCGACATGAAGCTGATCGAGCTGGCCAAGGTGTACCAGTGCAAAATCGTCACCAACGATTTCAACCTGAATAAGGTGGCGCAACTCCACGGCGTCGACGTGCTCAATATCAATGAACTCGCCAATGCGTTGAAGCCGGTGGTCCTGCCGGGTGAAACGATGCGCGTGTTTATTTTGAAGGAAGGCAAGGAGTACAACCAGGGCGTAGCGTATCTGGACGACGGCACCATGGTGGTGGTGGACAACGCGCGGAAGATGATCTCGAAGACCATCGACATCGCCGTGACCAGCGTGCTGCAGACCACGGCGGGCAAGATGATCTTCGGGCGTTTTGATGAGAGGTCGCACGCCGTGCACGACAAGCCCTTCGAGAAGACGCCCGACAAGCCAGCCGACCGGGAGCGCGCCGCCCGGGAGACCGCGCCGACGGGTTCGGCGTCCTAAGCCCGGCCCTTGGGCCCCGGGCGCGCGACATAGAAGTGGAGATTAGGCGGCCCGGCGGCTCTCCCAGTAATCCTCGAAGCGGCCGTTAAGGTGGGAGCAGCGGAGGGCGAGGATGGAGTTGGCGCCATTGACGGTCCAGAACATACCGGACTGTTTGAGGCGATGACCGACGACGGTTTTACAAGCGGCTTCGATGACGCCAGAGCCGACAAACAGGTGCTGTTTGCGGAACTCGGGATAGTTCATGCGACCCGCATTGGTAGCGAAGTAGTCGGCCTCGTTACGGATTTTCTTGGCCAGTTCCGCGTCGGTGGTTTGAATCCGGCGGAGTGACTCGACGAGCTTGGTGATCCTGCCTTTGTCGAGCCAGCGTTTCTGATGGAGACCGATCCAGGCGTTACGGCGTTTGGTGTCGCTGGGATAGAGCAGCCGTGCCAAATCCCATAGATGTTGGCGCGCATGGAACAGATCGACGATTTGGAGGGCGCCGGGAAAGTGTTCCCGGGCGAGGTTCCAGATCCATTCGGCGCCATCGCCGATGACAACCTTCTTCTCCGC
>CAWISY010000192.1:0-19670 GCA_963838455.1 Bryobacterales bacterium | reverse complement strand
ATCTCGCGCCTGGCGGAGGCTGGGCGCTGGTTCGGCAGCGCGACGGCGCGGTTGGACTGCTGACGTTTTCCGGCCTTACGCCTGGAAAGGTGCAGACGATCGCTGGCGCGCTCACGTTTCCGGATTTAGTGTCATTCAGCCCTACCGGGAAGTCGGCGGCGTTGTTTTCGCGCAACGCCGGAGTCGTTCAGGTCCTGACGGCATTGGACACGACTCCGCAGATCGCTTACCAGTTTCCGATCTCGGGGATGCTGACGCCGCAGTCGCTCGGCATCAGCGACAACGGCGCCATGGCGCTGGTCCTGGAGCAAGACGGGCGGGTGGATCTTGTTTCAAACAGCGGCAACGTGCAAACGGCGTCCACAGGGAACCCCAACACTGGGATCGCTTTTCTACCCAATCAAGGCAAGGCGGTGCTGGTGGACGGTAGTGCCGGGACGCTCCGCCTGCTTACGGGTCTCGACGGTATTCCTCAGGTGCAGCAGATCAGTGGAAGTTTGCCCAGTTCTGCCGGCCCTGTTCTGGTTCAGACGTCGCAGGACGGGCGATACGCTTTCGCGGTTCTTGAGCCGGGGAATTCCGCCTACCGCATCGATCTGACCAGCGGCCAGACATCCAGCGTGGCGATCAACGGTGTGGCTAACCGGCTGGACCGCTTAGGTACGGGCGACAACTTCGTGGTCTCGGCAGAGCCCGGGAAGTCGGCTTGGTTTTTGATTGGGACCGCAGCGAATCTGGAGGTTGTTTTTGCTCCCATTCCGACGGTCGCCGGAGGATGCGGGCGAGGCGCATGCGACTAAACATGATTCCGACAAATCAGAGGATCGCGCCGCGGCGATCTCCGGGCTGGATCCTGGCCGCACTCTTCGTTCTTGCCGGCAGTTCGATTTTGAGCGCGCAGATTGAGTACGCAATCCCCCCCTACCAAACGAATACCGCCCCCACCGCGATCACTGGCCCCGATGGCGGAGGGATTGAGCTGTTCACGGAATCGAGTACCAACAGCATCGGCTTCTTCGCACAACAGGGTTATAGTGGCAATAATGTTTTCTTTGCCGCCTGTATCGGCGCGATCACCCCTTGCCCGAACGGCCAGGTCAACAACCAGCCCGTGGGAATTGCGCTTGGCCCTCCCATCCAACTGCCGCAGGCGGGGCAGCTCTACACTGCGTGGTTCACCGAATACGCCACGAACCAGATCGGACAGATGGTTTACACGCCCAACACCGGTACGGCTGGGAGCCCTTACCAGGTTTCCTCGGTAACGTTCAACCAATTCGCAACCCCGACACCCAACAGCGCCCCTTACGGAATCACTCCAGGTCCGGACGGAGCGTTCTGGTTTACGGAATACAGCGGCAATAATATCGGCAGAATTACCACGGCAGGAGCCATCACGGAATATGCGATCCCGACGGCCGGCAGCGGCCCCACAGGAATCACGGCCGGCCCCGATGGTGCATTGTGGTTCACGGAGCAAGTTTCCGGCAAGATCGGAAGGATCACTACGTCCGGCGTGATTACGGAATTTGCCGTGCCGACCCCGAACAGTTCTCCCTTCTCCATTACAAATGGTGGAGACGGCGTGACCCTATGGTTTACAGAATTTGCCGCGAACCAGATTGGCAGCATAACCACATCGGGGACGTTCACGGAGTATCCCGTGCCCACCAGCAACAGTCAACCGGCTGGAATCACGCTCGGCGCCGACAACGCGTTGTGGTTCACCGAAGAAAACGGGAACCAAATCGGCCGCATTACCAGCGGACTCCCGCAGCCCGGCTGGATTTCGGAGTATGCGGTGCCAAGCGCTGGGAGCCAGCCATTGGGGATTTCGGCACTCCCAGCCACCGAAGGCGTTCCTGCCGGTAGTATTCTGTTTACGGAGTATAATCTTCCTCCCAATGGCTATGACAATTTCATATCACTGCTCACCCCGTTCCAGGACCCTCTGGATCCGGGACCTTGTACCCTCTACCCTGGAGAACTGGGCGTCGCCTACACGGCGGCGTGCTCTACCGCTCTCACTACCGGAGGCTCACCCCCGCCCACTGGAGGCCCACCTACCTTCACTTGGACCGCCACTGGGCTCCCGCCCGGCTTAGCAATTTCACCCACCGGGGCCATCACCGGAACGCCGACCACGACTGGCTCGTACACGGTTACGATCACAGAAATCAGCAGTGGCGGAGGCCAATGCTTATTGAGCGTCCGTGCTCGGCCCGAGTTGGAGGGAGGCTGCAGCACCGTGCAGGATGCGTCCCAGGTGTTTGTTGTTAACATCTACAACCCGCCCACGCTGACCTGTGTTGCTCCGGGGCCAGGAGAAGTCGGAGCTCTGTATTCCTCAACACCTTGCACCGCCGGCAGCGGCGACCCGCCTCTTTCCTATACAGCCACGGGACTCCCGCCTGGCTTAACCATGAATATCGCCACCGGAGCGATTACGGGGACGCCGACAACGGCTGGCGTCTACAACACCGTCGTCGTCACAGTAACGGACAGCCTCACGCCCACGGCGCAGACCGCACCTCAAACGATTTCCATCACGATTTATCCGAAGGTTCTCCTGACCTGCGTCGCTGGGACGTCGGGAATCGTCGGGACGCCGTATTCTTCAACGCCCTGCCTGGCCGGCAGTGGCGACCCGCCGCTTTACTATACGGCTACAGGACTCCCGCCCGGCTTGACCATGAATATCGCCACCGGAGCGATTACGGGGACGCCAACAACCGCTGGGGTTTACAACACCGTCGTCGTCACGGTAACCGACAGCCTCACGCCCACCCCGCAGACGGCACCTGTAACGATTTCCATCACGATTTATGGGAAGCTCATCCTGACCTGCACCGCTGGGGTTGAAGGAATCGCCGGGGTCGCTTATGCTTCCTCGCCTTGCGCTGCCAGCGCCGGTGACACGCCGTATACCTACACCGCCACCGGACTCCCGCCAGGCCTATCGATGAATGCCGCCACGGGCGCGATCACGGGAACGCCGACCACCCCTGCTCTGTACCAGGTCACGGTTACGGTAACCGACAGCTTCACCCCGACGCACCAGATCGCGTCCCAACCAATTTCGATTCGGATTGTTCCGAAGCTCACCCTGAGCTGCGTAGGCGCGACGGTATACGTCGGCCTTGGTTACCCTGCCGCTTGCGTCGCAGGCGGGGGCGTCCTTCCCTACCTTTGGACGGCCAGCGGACTCCCGCCGGGGCTCTCCATTAACGCTAGTACCGGCCAAATCATGGGAGCCCCGACGGCTGCGGGCTCTTATCCGGTCACGGTCACGGTGGTCGACAGCACTGTGCCGGCGAGCCAGACCGCGTCCCAGCAGTTTACGATTACTTCAATCTCAAGACTGACGCTGACCTGTGGAGCTGCCGCGCCTGGGATGGTCGGTACCGCGTATTCCGCGGCGCCATGTTCGACCAGCGGAGGCACGCTTCCGTACTACTGGACCGCGAGCGGTCTTCCGGCGGGGTTATCGATAAATCTCAGCAGCGGGGCGATTACCGGGACGCCGACGGTTGCTGGCTCGTTCGCGGTGAATGTGAGCGTCACCGATAGTTCTCCTAGCCCGCAGGGTGGTTTCCAGGGGATTACGATCGTCATCAATCCGACCATGCTTAACCTCACCTGCGCCGGCGCGCCCCCGGGAACTGTTGGGACAAGTTATTCGGCGACGCCATGCTCGGCCAGCGGCGGCACGCTTCCCTACGCATACAGTGGCAGTGGGCTTCCGCCGGGATTGTCGGTCAATACCACCACCGGGGCCATCACCGGAACGCCCACAACCGCAAACTCCTACACCGGGTCGGTAACGGTGACCGATAGCTCGCCTACCCGGCAGTCCGCATCCCAGCCGATTACTATCGTTGTGAGTCCCGCCAAACTCAGCCTCACTTGCGGTAGTGCGCCTCCGGGAAATGTGGCGGCAAGTTATTCGGCAACGCCATGCTCGGCCAGCGGCGGCACGCCTCCCTACACCTACGGCGGCAGCGGACTTCCGCCCGGATTGTCGGTCAATACCAGCACCGGGGCCATCACCGGAACGCCCACAACCGCAAACTCCTACACCGGTTCGGTCACGGTGACCGATAGCTCGCCTACCCAGCAGTCGGCATCCCAGCCGGTTACGATCGTGATCAATCCGGCCAAGCTGAGCCTGACATGCGCCAGCGCGCCCCAGGGAACTGTTGGGACAAGTTATTCGGCGACGCCATGCTCGGCCAGCGGCGGCACGCCTCCCTACACCTACGGTGGCAGCGGGCTTCCGCCGGGGTTGTCGGTGAATACCAGCACCGGGGCCATCACCGGAACGCCTACAACCGCAAACTCCTACAGCGGCTCGGTCACGGTGACCGATAGCTCAACTACCAAGCAGTCGGCATCCCAGCCGATTACGATCGTGATCAATCCGACCCCGCTGATGGTCCCCACTTGCGCCAGCGCGCCTCAGGGAGTGGTGGGGACAACTTATTCCGCGACGCCATGCTCGGCCAGCGGCGGCACGCCTCCCTACACCTACGGCGGCAGCGGGCTTCCGCCTGGATTGTCGGTCAATACCAGCACCGGGGCCATCAACGGAACGCCTACAACCCCGGGCCCTTATCCGGTCACGCTCACGGTGAGCGATAGCTCGCCAACCAAGCAGACCCAAACGGAGTCGTTCACCATCTCGATTTTGCCAGGGGTCACCATCAACAGCCTGAGTCTGGTTCCCAGCAGCACGACACCTGTGCCGCAGAGCAGTGTCACCATTACGCTGGCGAATCCGTCAGCGGACCCGGTGACAGGCATCCTATGCATGACCGTGCAGCCGAACTCGGCGGTGCTCCAGCCGCCTTCGGGGATTAATCCGTACGACGCGTCCTTCGCGAACGCCAACGCGAGCCTTTTGAAGCAATGCCCACAGGGCGCGATCTCGGCGATTTCCTTCTCCCTTCAGCCGAGCGATCCGGTTACCAAGACCGTCGCCACAGTCATGCAAGGGACCGTTGCCGGCGAGATCAACCTTGAGGTTGTATCGCTTGTGGATGGCAGCACCTCGGTTTTGCCCGGTCTGAATACTTCTGTTTCGCTGACGATACCCCCGGCGCCTCCGCAGGTTACCTCAGGGCCGGTGATCAGCAGTATCGTGAATGGCTCTTTCACGGTTAGCCTGATGGGGTACACGAACACACGCCAATTTACCGAAGCCGACTTCACGTTCACTCCCGGAACGACCGGCGGAACGACCTTGAACAACAGCTCGTCTCCGGTTACTATCGCGGTGCTAACCAACGGCGCGGACCAGACGCAATGGTTCCAAACGGCGGCGTCAGCGGGATTAGGAGGCTCATTCAGTCTCTCGGTTTCGTTCCCGTTTACGGGAGATGCGAGTGCGCTCGGGACGGTGTCGGTGACTCTGAAGAACAGCCAATCGCACTAGCAGGGTCCGGAAAAAGGCCCTCCAGCCGCTTACTTCGTGCGGCTCAGAACCGACATCCGTTATATCAGTCGCTTACAGAGCCGCGACCGCGAGGGAGCGGTGTATCCAGGCCTTTTTCCGCATCCTGCTAGAAACAGTCCGAGTTTGCCATTCGTAATTCGTCCCTTTGGTTCCCGCTGATGAATGCGGAGAACAGCGGATCAGAGGCGCGCACGCCTGACATAACGTCAAAAACCTCGTACGAAATAAATGGATGAACCGCATGCATTTTGGTGTATACTATCTCGCACCCGGCGAAAACGGTAGTGATTTTCGCTTTGTTGCTGGGCCGAGGGCAATCCGCAAGGAGCGTGGAATTAGAGATGAAACAAATTTATTCCGTACGACCCACGTTGTCGCTGATACTATGTCTGGCTCTCTGGAATCTTGAATTTGCTTCCGCCCAGGAGCCCGCGGCTACGCCCCCAAGCGCTCAAAAGTACAAGCTGGCCGTTGTGGAGGGGGCGAGCACATCCAAGCGGGTCAAGAAGGGCCGTGTCAGCTCCCAAGCCGTGGTGATGATCACGGACGAGAACGATGTGCCGGTTCCCGGCATCGCAATCACCTTTGCCATTCCACAAGTTGCGGGAGGTGCGGCGTTCGCAAATGGCGGGCTTACGGCCGTGGTGACTACCAACGCGGCAGGCATCGCTTCCAGCGGAAGCTTTTCGGCGGCGGCCGGAAGCTCGTTCAGCATAGGTGCAACGGCTGCGGTTCCAGGCGGCAGTGTAGCCCTTGCGGTTCCAGTCACGACAGCAGCGGTAGCAGCGACTGCCGCGGGAATCTCAACCGGAGTTCTCGTGGGCATTATCGCCGCAGCCGGGGCGGCTGCCGCAGCGGTCGGAATCGCGGTGTCAAAGAAGGGCGGCGGCGGTAGCACCGGTTCCTCGCCCCTGGGAACGATTGGCAGTGCGGGGACCCCCACCTTCGGGCACCCGTAATATTTCAGCGGAGGACTCCTGTGTCATATCTTTTGAGTCAACGGCACCGTACTCTGTGGATTTTCCTGTGCGCCTGCTTCCTCGGTTCGTGGAGCCCCGCCAGCGCCCAGAGTGGTTCTCCGAATTGGATCGCAGCGCCCGTAGCCGGGCTACTGACGGACCCGGAGATGACCGAAGTCCGGGCCATTCAGGGCGTCCCCGGATCCTCCACCATCAGCGGCCCGATCCGACTGCCTGCCGGTATTGTTCGGGTGCACCTCGCCCCTGCTCAGGGCTGGTCGCTGGTAGAGCAGTCTCCAGCCCGAACGCTCGGGCTCATGCCGTTTAATGGCACCCGGCCCGGCAGGGTCATTTCGATTGACAATGCCATATCCGCTCCAGACATCATCACCTTCAGCCGAGCAGGCCGATCCGCAGTGATCGTTTCGTCTGCAGCGGAGACGGTGCAGGTGCTCACCGGACTCGACGGCGCGCCGCGACTGGGGATGCAGACGGGAATTGCCGGCCTGGGGGTGGTTAGCGCTGCAGCGATCAGCGATGACGGAACCTTGCCGGTGGTACTCACAAGCGCGGGCCGCGTGTTCCTGCTGTCAGCGGCGCAGGCTCCGCAATTGATCTTTCAGGCGGGATCGCCGGCTGGACTGAGTTTCCTCCCGGGGCAGCCGGCGGTTGCCATCGCCGATGGAGGTGCGGGGACGATTTCCGTGGTGGATGGCCTGAATAGCGCCCCGTTTCTGCGGAGTGTTACGCCGGGGCCCAATCTATCCGGCGATCGCGTTCTGGTGCAGGCTTCCGGTGACGCTCAGTCGTTGTTGGTTGCGGCTGTCGGCGGGATGTCCGCGTATCGGATCGATTTTACGGCGCGCAGCATGCTGACACTGGCGGTTCCGGCAAGCCTGTCTCAGCTCGAACGGCTTCCCGGCGGAGATATTTTTCTGTTCTCGGCGAACCCGGGGGAAGCCGCGTGGCTGCTGTTGTCCGATGGCGCAAATCTCAGTGCAGCGTTTGCTCAACCTGCCGATCGGTCTCTTTCGAGAAGGGCGGCCCCACCGCTGCTCCCGGTTCGATAGCGAGGAAGAACTTTGAAGATGCCACCCATGTCTCACAAAAGGACGAATTCACCGGTCTCTGCCGCTGTCAAGATCCTTCTGCTGGCGTGTTTGGCGATGCCGGTTTGGTCCCAAACGGCACCCTCTACGCCTTTTACCCAATGCCCCGCCATCGGCGAGTCGCTTAGTTGCGGGGTTCTCATCGTCGTCAATGCGAACGGTTCGGTCAGCATTTATTCCGACCCCAATGTTCCGCCCTATGAAGGAAGCGATGACACTCTGATTGGCGTGCAGAATAACTCCAGTGGTACGATCACTTCGCTGCCTATAAACGGCGGCGCGACCCAAATCTTTGCTTTCGAGGGCGACGGGATTTGTGATCCTAGCACAAGTTTTTACGGCCCCGTTCCTTCTGGCTGTCCATTCGGCCCATACGGTTACGAGGGGCCTGGAGTGACCTTCACCGGCATCAATGGCACATTCCAAGAGGCCACTTACTGCGATTATGTCGATGCATGGCTGTGTGCGGACGGAATTAGCGGTTCCTATACAGCCGGAACTGTCAATTTCAGTCCGGGTATTCCGCCTGGCGGTCACGCCTATTTCGCCCTGGAGGAGGCGCTTACATCCGGGTCGATCACGGTGCCTCTGAGCACCACGTGCCCGACCAGCCCCTTCCCCACCAGCGCTTCCTATAGTTCGCAACTGACGGGGACCGGAGGGAATGGGAATTACCGGTGGAGTCTTGCCTCAGGGTCGTTATCGCCGTTGACGCTCAGCTCAACCGGTCTGGTGAGTGGGACTACTCCCGCTGCCGCCGTTACGCTGAGTTTCGTGTTGCAAATCAGCGACACTATTTCAGACCCGCCCCAACAACAGCCGTGTAGCATCGTAATTACCCCGCCGGCGCTTACGCTCAATTGTCCGGCCCCGGGAACGGCGACGGCGGGTACGTCCTACTCGACAAGTTGTACAGCTTCCGGCGGAACACCGTCGTACAACTGGACCTATTCGGGATTGCCGTCTTGGCTTTCCGGGCCTGCCAGCGGGGCCACGGTTAACCTTACCGGGACGCCGCCCACTCCGCCGCCCAGTTCCTATAGCTTCACGGTGACCGTCACCGACAGCGCCTCCCCCACCAAGCAAACGAAGTCCCAGACCATTACGATCAACGTCGGAGCGTCGACGCTTACGCTCAATTGTCCGGCCCCTGGCACGGCGACGGCGGGTACGTCCTACTCGACAAGCTGTACAGCTTCCGGCGGAACACCGTCGTTCAACTGGACCTATTCGGGATTGCCGTCTTGGCTTTCCGGGCCTGCCAGCGGGGCCACGGTTAACCTTACCGGGACGCCGCCTGCTCCGCCGCCCAGTTCCTATAGCTTCACGGTGACCGTCACCGACAGCGCCTCCCCCACCAAGCAAACGAAGTCCCAGACCATTACGATCAACGTCGGAGCGTCAACGCTTACGCTCAATTGTCCGGCCCCTGGCACTGCGACGGCGGGTACGTCCTACTCGACAAGCTGTACAGCTTCCGGCGGAACACCGTCGTACAACTGGACCTATTCGGGATTGCCGTCTTGGCTTTCCGGGCCTGCCAGCGGGGCCACGGTTAACCTTACCGGGACGCCGCCTGCTCCGCCGCCCAGTTCCTATAGCTTCACGGTGACTGTCACCGACAGCACGTCCCCCACCAAGCAAACGAAGTCCCAGACCATTACGATCAATGTCCCCGTCCAGCCGGTGCAAGGAATCGCGATCACTCAAAGCAGCGGCGGTGCGCCCAATCAGACGAATCTCTTGGTCTCATTCGGACAGGCGGCTCAAAGCACTTACACTGGAACGCTTTCGCTGAGTTTCCAGCATGACCCAAGCGTTACAAATGTGCCGGCGAATTACGTCGATCCTGCGGGCGGCTTCCCAGTAAGCGGATCGAGTACGAATCTGACTCAGAATTTTACCGTGAATCAGGGAACCACCCAGGCCTCGGTACAGTTCGGACTGGGAACGGTTGCCGGAACTTGGACAGTCACTCTGACGGCCCTGAATACAGGGGGCGCGTCCGCCTTGCCGAGCCCGGCCCCCACTTATACTGTTTCCGTCGCGACGGCGGCCCCGTCGATCACAGCGGGGAGCGTCCGGATCGTGAGCCTCAGTTCCAGCGGGTTTTCCGTGACGCTGACCGGATTTGCAACCACACGCGATGTTGCCAGCGGGATGTTCACATTTGCAGCCGCGGCTGGCGCGCAGTTGCAAGGCGCCACAGTCACCGTCCCCTTCAATGGCTTGGACCAAAGCGAATGGTTTAACACGGCTGCCGGCCAGAGTGCTGGAGGGACCTTCAGCCTGACGCTCCCGTTCGGTTACAGTGGCGATCCGAGCGCACTTGGCTCGGTGACGGTCACGCTGACTAACTCGAGAGGGCAGATGTCCGCAGCAGTGAGCGGCGGAACATAATAGACTACTTGAAGGAGGTGAATCTTGGATAGTCCACCAAGAGTCGTAGCCGCGATTTGGCTGACGTCACTTCTGGCAAGCGGGTTATGGGCCCAGAAGCCGGGGATCTCGGCGCGTGATCTCTACTATGAGGACGCTCCTCAACCCGCGGCCGCTGCGAACACGCACAGCGCTGTTCCCGTGGTCCCCGCCGTCGCTCACCTGGGACTTCGCTACAACCTTGTGAAGATAGATCCCAGCACCAGAGCGGAGCAGGCGGTTGACCCAGATGCGAACTTCAAAGAGGGCGACTGCTTCGCGATCGAGTTTACTCCCAATCAGGACGGACGGCTCTACGTCTTCAATCTCGGTTCCAGCGGGAAACCGCAATTCCTGATGCCTTCTCCTGAAATGCCCAGCGAAGCGAGCGCCGTGCTGGCCAACACAACCGTGAGAATCCCGCGGGATTTCTGTTTCCAATTGGATGGGAAGCGAGGTGTTGAGACTCTAACCGTAGCCACCGTGGGGGCGCAGGAGGTTATCGATTCAGGCAACCAGCAGCAGACCATCGCCCAGGTGCGGGAATGGCAGGGAATGGCTGGCCGCGATATCCTTCTAGAGAAGGTCGCCGATTCGGAGCCGGGACGCGACCGCCCTTATACGGTTTACGCAGTGGATAATGCCGGAAAGAAGAACGGCCATGTGGTTATCGAACTCAAGATTCGCCATGAATAGACCTTGGTCCGTATTGGTGTGCGGGGCCGTGGCAGCGGCGTTGGCAGTCGTGACCGCTTTCGCTCAACAGCCGGAACCAGCCAAGCCGGTCAATAGCCGGGACATCACGATCGTGCCTCTGAGCCCAGCGGACACGTTGAAGGCGCCGGTGCACGTGCCTCGCGGCTACGCCGTCGTGATCGGCGTCTCCAAGTACAAGAACCTTACCGAGAAGCAGAACCTGCTCTTTGCCGAGTCGGACGCCGAGAACGTGTACCGCACCTTGATCAGTAAAGAGGGCGGGAACTTCGAGTTTGAGAACGTCAAGAAACTGGTGGGGCCGCAGGCCACCGTCGAGAACATCCGGAATGCGCTGGAGGTTTGGCTGCCCGCTCAGGCGCAGGAGGGCGACCGGGTGGTGGTTTTCTTCGTGGGCCATGGAGTTGCCGATCAAAAGGGACGGGGCTACATTGCCCCCTATGACCTGGATCCGCAGCAGTTGGAAAAGACGGCCTATCCGATGGATCGTTTGGGCGAGGTGATTTCAAAGCAGATCAAAGCCCGGTGGAAGGTCCTGTTGATGGATGCCTGCCACTCCGGGAAGGTCACCATCGACACCACACCGGAGAGCGTGAACAAAAATTTGAAAGAACTCCCGCAAGGGTTTCTCACCTTGACCTCCAGCCGCGCTTCGGAGCAGAGCTTTGAAGACCCGGCATTAGCGGGCGGGAATGGAGTGTACAGTTACTTCCTGGAGCGCGGGTGGGCAGGCGCGGCGGATGACAACAACGACGGCATCGTCACCGCGGACGAGTTGGTTGATTACGTGCGGACCAACGTGCGGCAATACACACGGGAGCGGGGCTTCAACCAAAACCCCTCGGAATTGGGAGATTTCCCGGACGATTTCGTTCTCGGGTTTAGCCCTCAGCGGAGGGAGAAGATCGCAGCGAGTCTTCCCCAACTGAGCAACGGAAAACTGGTCGTGGAAGTAAACCTGGATGACGTTCAGGTCGATATCGACGGGCAGTCCTACGGAACGGCCAACTCCACGACTCCTTTGTCCATTCCCGGATTGGCCAGCGGCAAGCATGTCGTGCGGGGGGTGCGGATGGGCTACGAGCCGGTCTCGGAGGAGGTGAACGTTGCACCCGGTTCGGAACAGACGGTCACGCTTCGTCTCCTGCGCCAGCGTATCGTCAAACCCGCCGCCAAGGTTTTGTATGACCAGGGACAATCGATCTGGCTCAAATCGAGCGCCTCTCAGCCCGATTTGAAGCAGGCGGGTGACTTGTTTTCCCGTGCCGTCAAGGAGGATTCAACTTACAGCCAAGCGGCGTTGGGCCTTTGCCGTGTCCGGGACGCTCAAAGTCAAATTGAGGAGGCCTTGAAATCCTGCCGGCGGGCGGTCGAGATTGACCCGGATTATGTGGAAGCCAGAACCATGACCGGAGTCCTCTTGATGGAGAGCGGCGATTATCCTGAAGCCGTGCGGCAAATTCAACAAGCCACGGCGCAGGCGCCGCGCGATTCGGCTGCCCAGAGTCTCCTTGCGGAAGCGCTGTATCTGGCGGACCGGCCAAAGGAGGCTGAAGACGCGGCCGGCAAGGCGCTTAGTCTGAACCCCACCTCCGGCCAGGCATTCCTGATGAGAGGCGAGGCTCGCCGGGCACAGATGAAGTTCGACGACGCGGTCGACGACTACACCCGGGCACTTCGCGCTGAGGAATTCGGGTCGAGCCTTGGCCGCAAGGTTGCGTTTTGGCTGGTCGGAACGGGAATGCAGAAGCACAGAAGCGGAATCCAATTTCTGTACCGTTCCCAGAAAGCGTCGGCCTATTTCGGTCTGTGTGCATCCGAGCTCGGCATGGAGGATTACCTGCGGGCGGTTCGTTACTGCAATCAGTCGCTGGACACCGAGCGGGACGACCCGGACACTTTGGTGCTTCTCGCCGAATGCTATACCCGGTTGTTTAACCGCGACAACAGCCGCCAGTACCTTCTGGAAGCCCGAAATGATATCGCATCGGCACTACGCATTAACCCCAACATCGACAAGGCGGCGGACTTGCGGAAGCGAGAAGCGGACATCGATGACATCATGAAGAAGATGGGGAAATAAGTCCTCATGGACCCCAGGACGGCGACCAAGTCACGGACGCTCCACTCCGCTGCATAGCTCGAATATGAGGACGGAATTCGCTCGCGGCGGGACGTGGAAGCGCAACTTGGCGCGACGCGTGCTCTTCGATTTTCCATGTCGTTACGAATTTTCGGCCTCCTGGCACTCAGTTGCGTTCTGAACGCGGCGACGATTACCGCCGAAGTCACTTGCGGCGTCGACGTTAACGTCTACTACTCCAGTTCCGGACCGTCTTGCGACAGCGGCGAATCTGATGCCTCTGCATTTGTATATGTGGATGGATTTGACATTCTTGTCCAGACCCACGCCGCGGGGGGGGGTTGCGTTTGCGTCTGCGTCCTATGACGCACCTCTAAGCATCACCATAACAGGTGGCTCCGGGTCCGGGTTCCTGCTGCCTTTGTCCTTTGGCGGCTTCTTCGTCCCTGCCACCTTCGTCGGTTTGGGTTCAGTTCCAAGGAGCGCGCCGTGTTATGACGTGAATGGCTGTGCTGCGTTTACATTTGGGCAGGCCAACCTGTACACGCTCGATTTGCAATGCGCTAGTAGCGGCCCCCCCGAATACTGTGAGGATCGGTTTAGCGGTACTTTTGAATTTTGGGATACGCAAGGCGATGTGCTCAATAACGTGCAATTCACCATCGCCGATGCGAGTCTTCCGGAGCCGGCGAGTTGGTCCTTAGTATTGTCCGCGGGCGTGCTCATAGCGGCGGCAAGCCGGCGCCGCAATCGAGCGAATGATGGGCCTGCGTAAAGCCTCCTTGTAAGCAAGGGAGGAAGCGAAAGAGCGGGGGGCTTTGCAAGACCTTTATTCGTCGGTTTGACTCCGATCCGCGCCTCCAATTCCTCCAGGGGTTTAGTTCCTAAGCCCATTCGCCCCGAGCACCTTCTTCGATTTACCAAGTTCACGTCGTTCTGCGCCGTTACTGCAGAAGATCGGCCCGAATCAGGCCGATGGGTGATGGGAAGGGGATGGGATTTTTCGAACTTCCTCCAGGCGTTCGAGGAGCTGCAGGAGTTCAATTTCGAGGCTGGGCAGTTCACTTACCAAGCGCCTCAATCTGCGGTGCACCTTCGTCGCCTTAGACAACGCTGGCAGGTTAGCGGTCGTCAGGCTGGCGATGGCCACCCTGAAGTTAGTCTTCAAAAGGCTGGCAATCGTGGACACCCACCCACTGCGAGAGTCAACGAGTTTAGCTAGGCTGACTTGGAGCGAGGACGAAATCCCCGGCTCCAACTCGAGACTGCGCGGGCCGAATCTGTCAAGGATAAACATAACGCTTCTGATACCCGTCCTGAAATTCGCCACGCCTGCTTCAGCGGCGGCGCAACATTGGAAAAAATCAGCAGCTACTGTTGCGACATCCTTAACGAGTAACGCTTCCGTTGTATGTTCCGCCAGTTCATCGCTGAGCTTCTTCCGGTTCAGAAGCAGGCTCACGGCGAACGCAATCCGCTCTTCCGCTCTCATCTCGCAGGCGATGCCCTCCAACTCTTCTCTCGCTCGTTCGGCGTCCTTGGTCTTCGGGAACCATGAT
Source organism: Bryobacterales bacterium (assembly GCA_963838455.1). Classification (GTDB taxonomy): domain Bacteria; phylum Acidobacteriota; class Terriglobia; order Bryobacterales; family Bryobacteraceae; genus Palsa-187. The sequence goes on along the minus strand of CAWISY010000192.1, from coordinate 5,373 downwards.
GCAAGTTTCCGCACGAGGCAGCGAATCACCGGAGTGAAAGCCGCGCAAAGTGTGATTGCCAGCACACTACCGACCGCGTTAGCGACGGTCCACCAGGGGAATTGCGGGTCTATGTTCATATCGCCTCCGGCATCGGCGCGCTTTGCGGCATCGACAACTCGGCGAAGGCTTGACGAGCTGTCGCCATTCCGCGGGGGGTGATCTTGTAATAGCGACGGCGAGGTCGCCCGAGTTGAACTGGGTCGCCCTCCTCCCACCTCGACGTGAGCAATTTGTGTCGCTCCAGACGCAGCATGATCGGGTAGGCGGTGCCCGAGGCGAGCCTACTCGATCGGATCACGTCGATACCCGCGATTTCCCCGGTTGGATTTTCGAGGAAGGGCCTGAGTACCTTCAGCGTCTGGGTTGTCATCGTAATCTCGTTCCCCATGCTAGGCATTCTATATAGGGGGTCGGCCAAATGTCAAGATCCTCTCAGTGGAGCCGCCACGAAATCGACCCCCTTGGACTTTCGCTGCGCTCGCAGAATGGCTTGGGCTAGTTGCTAAACCTTTGTGAAAGGTGGCCTGATCAACAGGTTGATCGCGCGGCGTCCCAAGAAGCGGCAGAAGATGATGATGGCCGGGCCTCTTGGAGTGAAGCCGCCGAGGAAATGGAGGACGGCGAGGCAAGCAGGCGGCAACCCTAGAACTCCCCATGGTCGTCCCCCCGGTCAGTGCCGGTCCCGAAATGACAGAGACGAACTTGGGTTTTCAACTCGTTCCCGGCAGATTCGAAAATGTTGGCCGTGACTATTCACGAACTGGTGTAAGCTTGGGCAGTCCGACCTGGCTCCCTAATCGTCACACTCTGCTTCATGCCCTTGTTTTGCCGCGGTGCACTGGCTTTCATATAGACGCACGGAAGGGCGGCGAAGCCTGCGAGCTCGCCGCCCTCCTCAACTCGACCCGAACTTTTACTTCGCTGTCGCCGCCTTCTTGGCGAGTATTGACAGAGAAATCGAGAAGCTCTATTCGTCGGTTCGACTCCGATCATCTGCATACACGCCCATTGGGCGCTTGAGACCTTCTCTGTATCCATTGCGCCGGCGACGCGTGCACCGCTATCGGCGCCGTTCGGCGAGAAGTCTTAAACGCATAATGCCTCTTGCTGTGGAGCGTCCTGACGCGGCGCGGAGAGTTCAATGATGTGCTCGGCGGCCTCGCGCAGGGAGCGCACCGCGACAAACGGCGGGTCGGGACGCCGCTCGAGGTAACCGTAGTCGATGAAGATTGAGGAGCACCCGGCGCGCTGGCCGGCTTCGATATCGCGCCACCGGTCGCCGACGAAGAAGCTCGCGGCCAGATCGATGTTCCACTCCCGCGCGGCTTCGAGCAGCAGGCCGGGTTTGGGTTTGCGGCAGACGCATTGGTCCGCATCGTCATGCGGGCAAACCTTGACGTCGTCCAGGCGCAGGTAGTTGCGCAGGTGAGCGTGCATGGCTGAAACCTCTTGAGGATCGGCCGCGCCGCGCGCGATGTCGGGTTGATTGGTGGCCAGAATCAGCAGGTAACCGGCTTCGTGCATGCGGCGGCAGGCTTCGCGGACCCCGGGAAGAAGCCTCAGTTCCTGGAGATGGCGTGGCGGGTAGGGTTTTCCGTTGCGCACGATGGCGCGATTGATCACTCCGTCACGATCCAGAAAAACGGCGCGTCGCGGCATAAGGTTTCTTCGGCTACAGCTTGCCCGCCTGGGCATCCGGAAGCAGCGCGGTCATGGAGACGCACAGGGCCTGGCGGGAGGTGCGCTTGCACGTCCAGCCCAGGCTCTTGATGCGGTCCGTGTTCAGGCGGACCACGGGAACATCGCCCTTCCAGCCGCGGTCTCCACCGGTATATTCGAAGTGCACGCTCCCGCGGGCGAGGCCGGCCACTTCCACGGCCAGGTCCGCGATCTCGGTCACGGTGATGTAGTCGCCGGTGGCGACGTTGAAAACTTCAAACGGCTTTTTGCGCCAGGTATGCGCGAGCAAAACCGCGTTGACCACGTCGATGACGTGGATGTAGCTCTTGCTCTGCGAGCCGTCGCCGAGAATGCGCAGCCGCGTGGGGTCATCGAGCAGACGGCGGATGAAATCGAACCCGACTCCATGGGTCTGGCGCGGGCCGACCACGTTGCCGAAGCGGAACGCGGACGCACGCAGATCGAACATCGCGCAGTAGGAAGCGATCAGCGCCTCGCCGGCCAGTTTGCTGGCGCCGTAGGTGGAGACCGGCACCATGGGCGAGTAATTTTCGCGGGCTTCGATGGCGCCGATCTCACCGTAGACGCCGCTTCCCGAGGCATACAGCAGCCGCGGCGTCCCGTTGACGCGCATCGCCTCCAGCACCTGCTGGGTCAGGAAGGTTCCTTCGCGGAAATCGATGTCCGGCTCTCTGACGGCGCGGGCGATGTCCGGATTGGAGGCCAGGTGAATTACGGTTTCATGCCCGCGCATGGCATCGCTCAGCGTGTCCAGATCCTTGACGTCGCCGCGCACGACGCGCAGGCGATGGTCTTTCAGATGATGCTCATAGTGCCACTCGCGGCCGGAGGAAAAATTATCGTACAGCGTGACGACTTCAGTAGCGGAGTCGGCCAGCAGGCGGTCGGCGAAATGGCTGCCGATGAATCCGGCGCCCCCGACGATGAAATAGCGGCCGTAGATGGGGGTCATTTGATGGATTCCCATTTGGTGCGCTCGCGCTGCAGCGCCGGATGGCTCACCAGCAGATGCCACACCACGGCGCAGATTCCTTCGGTATGCGGCGTGATCCGCTCGGCCGCAGCGGTGGGGATCAGCACGCAGGCCTCAGCGGTTTGACGCGTGAAGCCGCCATCGCGGCCCACGATGCCGAAGATATGCGCTCCAACTTTGGCGGCGGTTTCGAGCGCGCGGACGATATTGACCGAGACATTCTTCTCGCGATTCCCTCCGCCCACCGAAAACACCAGCACACCATCGCGAGCCTGAATCCGCGAACCTTCCAGCCACGCTGAGAAACACGTTTCCCAGCCTTCGTCGTTGGCTCGCGCGGTCAGTTCGCTGACGTTGTCGGTGGGCGCGTAGGCCTCAAAGCCGCAGATCTTGCGGAAGTCGTTGACGGCGTGGCTGGCGTGGCCGGCCGAGCCTCCCACGCCCAGAATGAACAAGCGCCCGCCCGCATCGCGCAGCGCGGCCAGAGCGGTGGCCATGCGCTCGATCTCGTGCGTTTCGATGCGTTCGAGAATGTCGATGGTTTCGGAGAGGAACGTCGCGGCGAAGCCCAGGCTGCGGTTTTGTCCGGCGAGAGCGCTGGCGAGATTGGTCAGATCGAAATCGCCGCTAGAGATCGCCGGTGCGGTTTGCGCCGCGGCCGGCTTCACGATGGTGATGGTTCTTGTATCCGTTGCCACTATGGTGTATTTCGGCCGCGAGTGGTTGATTCAGTAGACACGCCTGGAGGGTAGGAAGCGGGCCAACGCGCTGCGGCGATGGTTTGCCAGCCCCACGGCGAACTCAGTAGATTCAAGGAGAACAGCGGGCGAAATAGGGGCATGGCTAAGGAGGCCAGCCAGCTTTGCTGCCCGCTCTGCACGTCCGTGATCAGGCGCTTGCCTCGGGAAATGACCACCATGCGGTACAGATTGAAAAAGGGAAAGCCGGCCGTGGTGGCCATCTCGACCTCAAAGCCGCAGCGCTGCAGAAGCGCGCCGAGCTGCGCCGCCGTGAAGTGCTGGCGATGCCCGATGTGGCGGTCGAATTCGGATTGCGGCCCGCCGGGGACAGTCACGATCAGAAGGCACCCGGGCGCCAGATACTCGGCCGTATTCTTGAGGAACAGGGCGGGATCGTCCAGATGTTCCAAGACTTCCGCGCAAATCGCGAACTGGGCCCAGGCGCGAAGTGCGCCGGGGTCGCCAGGTTCCAGCAGGTTGCGCTGCACGAATCGTGCGCCGGGAACTTTGGTCGAGGACACCGCGATCCCCGCGGCGCTCATTTCCAGACCGGCGATCTCGGCCCGCGGGAGGGCGCGGCGCAGATCCCGCACCAGGTCGCCTTGGCCGCTGCCCACGTCCAAAATGCGCGCGTCGCCGGAGCAGCCCTGACGCGCCAACAGCTTGCAAGCAATCTGGCGGCGGTAGCGTTGCGCCGGATTCTGCTCGGCCGCATCGGCGTAGTGCTGCCAATGCTGGTCCCAATCGTCCCGAGCTGCACCTGCGCCAGAGGGGGTCACCTGTATTGTCTGTCCTTCTTCCTTCATCGGAAGCAGGACCGGGTTCCTGTATGGCGATCCGGCGTACGATACAACTGCCCGGGACTATAGAAATGTCCCCACTCTGGCGATTAAACAGATGTACCCGCCATAAGGCGAAGTTCCAGGACAAAGCCCATCATGCTGATTACCCGCACGCCCCTCCGGATTTCCATCGGCGGAGGGGGAACCGACCTGCCGTCCTACTATGAGCAGTTCGGCGGCTATGTGATCTCGGCGGCGATTTCGCAGTACATCTTCATCGGAATCAACCACAAGTTCACCGACGGTTACACGCTGAAGTACTCCGCGCTGGAGGAAGTGCAGCACGTTGACGAGATCCAGCATCCCATTTTTCGCGAGGCCCTGAACCGGCACAACGGAGACGGGCACATCGAGATCGCGAGCCTGGCGGACGTGCCCGCCGGCACCGGCTTGGGCTCTTCGGGGACGTTCACCGTCGGGCTGCTGAAGGCGCTGTACGCCTACAAGCGCCAGCCGGCCACACCGCTGGACCTGGCGGAAGAAGCCTGCGACATCGAGATCAACGTGCTTCAGCGCGCCATCGGCAAGCAGGATCAGTACATCGCGGCCTTCGGCGGGATCACCTGCTTCGACTTTCGTCCGGACGGAACGGTGGGCGTTCAGCCGCTGGCGATCTCCAATGACACGCTGCTCGACCTGGAGCACAATCTGCTGATGTTCTTCACCGGATATTCGCGCTATTCGATCGGGGTCCTGGCGGATCAGCAAAAGCGCTCTCTCGAAGGCGACCAGAGCATGATTGACAATCTGCACTTCACCAAGCAGCTCGGCCTGTCGGCCAAGGAAGCGCTGGAAGCAGGCAAGACGCGCTGCTACGCGGAGCTGATGAAGGAACATTGGGAACACAAGCGCCGGCGCTCGCAGGGCATGACCAATGAGAGCATCAACCGCTGGTACGACATCGGGATGCAGAATGGCGCACTGGGCGGAAAGCTGGTAGGGGCGGGCGGCGGAGGCTACCTGCTGTTCTACGCGGACGATCCGATGCGCGTGCGCCGGGCGCTGGCGCCCGAAGGCTTGCGCGAGCTGCGCTTCCGTTTCGATCACGACGGATCGACGGTTCTGGTCCGGGACT
>CAWISY010000191.1:0-13845 GCA_963838455.1 Bryobacterales bacterium | reverse complement strand
CGTTCCGTGCTCAAGCAGTATCCCCTGTACGACCGCACGCTCAGCACCGGGCTTCCCTTCCCCAAGACTCGCCGCATCATCTTCGAAGGCGGCCAGCCCGCGAGCTTGCCGGGGTGGGTGGTGCTGGAAGTCGCATAGGTCCGCAGCGACCGGCCGGACACAGAAAATGGAGCTAGTGCTCTGAGTATCCGGGGTTAGCGAACGTCAACCCCAAATTCAGGCTATAACCTAGGTACGCAAAGTCGGGCGGTAGCCCTCCGTGCTGCACCGTCACCTTAAACTGGACAAGGGTCGCGACCGGAACAATAAAATCTCCGCGCCAATATGTTCTTTGCTGCTTGGTCAAGACCTCCGCGACTCCACTAACGTAGTCGGTAAATGGTTCCGGATAGGACAGGTAACGCGTCCGCCATGAGAAGTCCACCGTGAGCGGTTTATCGCCTAAAAACGAGTGAGTGATGATAAATGGCGCCCGGACGCTAGCGTCGAACCCCACGACTTTCCTGAAGATCGAGTCCGTCTCTCCGGGCAAAGAGGTATGAACGTGATTGCCTCCCTCCAGGCCAACCACCGGAAGTATCGAAATGGTGGACGGTTGGTATCCGAGGTCCAGCAAAACCGGTACTCGAAGACTGGCAGCGGCCACGGCGTTGATATCGTGCGGAGAGGCTGTGGCGATTTCCGGTCCATACTGAATCCTGAAGTCGGGAAGGCGCATGGAGACATGGGCGGACGCGGAGGCGCCAGAGCCGTTGGGCGAGGGGAACTTTGACCACTGCGAAAACGGAATGTCGTAACTGAGGGCCACGCTCAGCGAGTCCAGATTCGCGGTTGCAGCGTTGGCCTTTTCGAAGACTATGGGGGCGCCCAGCCAGCCAGGCCCCCACACGCCGGACGGGTAAACCTGCACGTCGAAGTTGAGAGTCTCAGCCGGTGGCTTTTCTCCGGCCGGCGCTCCTTGTGAAGCTGGCACCTTTCCGATCGCGGGAACGAACGTCAGGGTTCCTTGGGAGGTCCCCGGCTGCGTGACACGATTGTAGATTCCGCCCATACCGTAGGCCCCTTTGAGTCGGCCATACAGGTCGCAGGGTTGGATTCCACCAGGCACATCGAACTCCGGCGGAACCGGCATCTGGTTGGGGATCGGGTGATTACAATAAACAGTCATTCCGGGAATTGGGCCTGGTCCCTTGTGCAGGGGGTCGTTGTTAGACGGATACTCGAAGATTTCTACCCATACAACAGAGACGGGAAGGATCAGCATCAGGCGGTTGTTCGCCATGTTAGGGTGGGTACAGAATTCGGCAATGTCCGCCGGTCCGTACTGTAACACATTGGAGGATTCCGCCGAAAGGACGAGGACCCTGAAGTCGTGCAGCTGACAATTCTTCACCGGATCATCGGTCAAGGGGACTGATACGACGGTCCCAGAGTATATGATCTTCGACGCGGGACCATTGATCGCCGAAACCAGATCGAAGTCAGTGGATTCGTCCGCCTTCGTAAACCTGAGCCCAGTGTTCGGGTCGGGCTCCTTTTGAACCTGGCCTAATCTATCGCCAGGTCGATCGAATTCCAGCAATAAGCAGTTCGAGGAGTTGTTTAGGACCGCTCCGTCCTTATAGCCAGCGTAGGTGACTTCGTCGGTCTTCGACTGACAAAATAATCTGGGCTGAGCACAGGCAGATCCTATCGGCAAGATCAGCAGTATACACGACGAAAAAGCTGATCTACATCGGAATACGGCCAGCGGCATTTGGGGAGTATACACCGTATCTATGTGGATTTCAATTGAAAACAAGCCTAACACCAAATCTACAATCTCGGTTTAACCTGTAAAGGCAGCGGCGTTTTTGCCGTTCGGCGGTTCCGTCCTCCGCCCCCTGCCGGGCTTGGGGCGCCGACGCTCCGTCTTGCTAGGCTAAAGAGAATGGACGTTTCTAAAATCTCCTCGGGCCGCAATCCGCCCTCGGACCTGCATGCGATTATTGAAATCCCGGTGGGCGGAACACCGGTGAAGTATGAGCTGGACAAAGCCTCCGGCGCGATGTTTGTCGACCGCTTCCTCCATACAGCCATGTTTTATCCCGGCAACTACGGCTTCATCCCGCAGACGCTGGCTCGGGATGGCGACCCGTGCGACGTACTGGTGATCGCACCGGTCGCGGTCGCCTCCGGAGCGGTGGTGCGCTGCCGGCCGGTGGGAGCTCTGCTGATGGAAGACCAGGCGGGAGTGGATGAGAAAATCATCGCAGTGCCGGTCGACAGCCTGCATCCGTTTTATACCGATATCGGGTCCTACCTGGATCTGCCCATGATTATGCGCGAACAAATCGCGCATTTCTTTCAGCATTATAAGGATCTGGAAAAGGACAAGTGGACCGAGATCGGGAAGTGGCTCGGCGTGGAAGGCGCGGAACGGCTGATCACGGAATCGATCGAGCGCGCGGCCAAGCACGGCGCCTGAAAGATGGCCTCGACGGCTCCGCATCACGGCGCGGCGAAGGGCAAGATCATCCAGGTTGCGCCCGCGGTGCTCGACGCCGCTCGTAAAAACTCCGAAGACGTGCTGCGTCAGCTTGGAACCTCGCTCGCAGGGCTCACCGAAGCCGAGGCCGAGGAACGTGCGGTGACGACCGGGCCGAATGAAGTCGCGCAGGAGAAACCACCGGGGCCGCTCCTGCGCCTGCTGCGAATTGTCCGCAATCCGCTGGTGATTCTGTTGGCCGCGCTCTCCACCCTGTCTTTTCTCACAGGCGACGCCCGCGCCGGCACGGTCATGGCGCTGATGGTGGCCTTGAGCGCGGGACTCCGCTTCCTGCAGGAGGCTCGCGCCGATTCGGCTGCGGCCAAGCTCAAGGCGATGATTCACGTCACCGCCACCGTGCTGCGCGAGGCGAAGGCACGGGAAGTCCCGCTGCGCGAACTGGTCCCTGGCGATATCATCCAGCTCTCGGCCGGAGACATGATTCCGGGGGATGTGCGGGTGCTCTCTTCGAAGGATCTGTTCGTGAGCCAGGGCAGCCTGACCGGCGAGTCTCTACCGATCGAAAAGTTTCACGAACCCGAACCCGTCCAAGCCGCTTCACCCATCGACCTCAAGAACACCTGCTTCATGGGAACCAGCGTCGAAAGCGGCTCGGCCACTGCGGTGGTGGTGGTCACCGGGCCGCGCACCTACTTCGGCAGCATGGCCAGCTCGATTATGGAGGCGCCTCCGCCCACCAGCTTCGACCTGGGCTTGAACGCCTTTACCTGGCTGATGATTCACCTGATGATGATCATGGTGCCGCTAGTGTTCCTGATCAACGGCCTCACCAAGCACGATTGGGAGAGCGCGTTTTTCTTCGCGTTGGCCGTAGCCGTGGGACTTACGCCGGAGATGCTGCCGATGATCGTGTCGGTGTGCCTGGCCAAAGGCGCGCTGGCCATGAGCCGCCGCAAGGTGATCGTCAAGCGGCTGAACGCCATTCAGAACTTCGGCGGCATGGATCTGCTGTGTACCGACAAAACCGGCACGCTGACCGAAGACCGCGTCACCCTGATGCGGCACTGCGACGTCAAGGGGCGCGACAGCGAACTGGTGCTGCTGGACGGGTATTTGATCAGTTATTTCCAAACCGGCTTAAAGAATTTGCTGGACCGGGCGATTCTGGACAGTCCCGATTTTAAGGAGAAGGCGGTACTCGAACGATATAAGAAACTTGACGAACTCCCCTTCGATTTCACCCGGCGCATGATGTCGGTCCTGGTGGAGAATCCGCAGGGCAAAGCGATTCTGCTCACCAAAGGAGCTCCTGAAGAGGTGTTCCGCCACTGTACACAATTTGAACAGGATGGAAAGATGTCGCCGATGGAGCCGCAGCTCATCGCCGGACTCAGGGAACAATACGAAAGCCTGAGCAACGACGGCTTCCGAGTGCTGGCGGTGGCAGGCAGGGAGCTTTCGGGGCGGCAGATATGTTCGAAAGCCGACGAATCCGACCTGACGCTGCGCGGTTACGTGGCATTTCTTGATCCACCTAAAGCCACTGCCGCGAGCGCCATTGAATCTCTGCGCCAGCATGGAGTCGGCGTGAAGATTCTCACCGGAGACAATCCGCTGATCAGCCGCAAGGTTTGCCGGGATGTGGGCCTCGATCCCGAACCCACGCTGCTGGGCTCGGATGTAGAGAAGCTGAACGACGCGGAGCTGGCCGATGCCGCGGAGAAAGCGACTCTGTTCGCGCGCCTCTCGCCCGCCCACAAGGAGCGTGTCATTCGAGCCCTGCGCGGCAAAGGCCACGTGGTCGGATTCATGGGCGACGGCATCAACGACGCCCCAGCTCTGCGCGCGGCCGACGTCGGCATCTCCGTCGACACGGCGACCGACATCGCCAAGGAATCGGCGGACTTGATCCTGCTCGAAAAGGATCTGATGGTGCTGGAAGGCGGCGTGACCGAAGGCCGCAGGGTGTTCGCCAACATCCTCAAGTACATCCGCATGGGCGCGAGCTCCAACTTCGGAAACATGTTCAGCGTGCTGGGCGCCAGCGCCTTTCTTCCCTTCCTGCCCATGGCGCCGATCCAGGTGCTGACCAACAACCTGCTGTACGATTTCTCGCAGGTGCCGATCCCCAATGACGCCGTCGACGAAGAACAGGTGGCGCACCCGCGCCCGTGGAAGATCGAGGAGATCCGCCGCTTCATTCTGTTCATCGGGCCCATCAGCTCGATCTTCGACTACACCACGTTTGCCGTGATGCTGTGGGTGTTCCACTGCTGGGACCCGTCGCGGGCGCCGCTGTTTCAGACCGGCTGGTTTGTCGAATCCCTGATGACGCAGACGCTGATCATCCATGTCATCCGCACCAACAAAATCCCGTTTCTGCAAAGCCGGGCGAGCCTGCCGCTGATGCTCACTTCGGCCGCGATTATGGCGCTGGGCGCGGCGCTCCCGTACTCGCCGGTGGCCTCGGCGCTGGGCTTCACGCATTTGCCGGGGTTGTACTGGCCGATCCTGCTGGCGACGCTGCTCGCCTATATGCTCCTGACGCAGGGGATCAAAACCTGGCTTCTGAAAAAAAACTGGATTTAAAATGCAACTCCGGGCCCTTTCGGACCGTAATAAACCGGTATGGGAGCCATGAAGCACGTCTTCCGCAGGCTGGCGGCGGCCCCGGCGTTCGCCTTTGCCGCGCTGTTGACGCTCGCGATTGGTGTGGGCGCCAACACCGCGATCTTCAGCGTGATTGAAGGCGTATTGATCAAGCCGCTGCCATATCCGCACTCGGATTCGCTGGTGTCGATTTGGCATACCGCTCCGGGAATCAGCGGCATCGGCGGCAAGCTCAACACGTGCCCCACGATGTACTTCACCTACCGTGAGCAGAATCGCACTTTCGAGCAGATCGGGATTGCACGGGACGGAGGGGCGAACATCACCGGTCTGGCTGAGCCGGAGCGCGTTCGCGCACTCTCCGCGACCTACGGCGTGCTCGACGCACTGGGCGTAAGGCCGGTGCTGGGACGCTGGTTCAACCCAGCCGACGATTCGCCAGGCACTCCCGAAACCGTGATTCTGTCCTACGGCTACTGGCGTCGCCGGTTCAGCGGCGATTCCTCAGTGATTGGCCGCACCCTTACCGTCGACATGCAGCCGCGCACCGTGATCGGAGTGATGCCGGCCGGATTCATGTTCCAGGACATCGACGCGGAGCTGATTCTGCCTCTCCGCTTTGAGCGGAACAAGCTTTTTTTGGGGAATTTCAGTTACCAGGGAGTGGCCAGACTGAAACCGGGCGTCACTCTGGAGCAAGCCAATGCCGACCTCGGCCGGATGTTGGGAATCTGGTTGAACGCCTGGCCCTTGCCTCCGGGGTTCAGTCGCTCGCTGTTCGAAAACGCACACCTGGGGCCGGCGCTTGTTCCGCTGAAGCAGGAGGTGGTCGGCGATATCGGCGCGACGCTCGGAGTGATCATGGGCACGCTCGGCCTGGTGCTGCTGATCGCCTGTGCGAATGTCGCGAATCTGCTGCTGGTGCGGGCCGAAGGCCGCCAGCATGAACTGGCCATTCGCGCGGCTCTGGGCGCGGGCTGGGGCAGACTCGCGCGGGAGATGCTGCTGGAAAGCATCACGCTGAGTTTGCTGGGCGGCGCGCTCGGGCTCGGTTTCGCGTATGGCGCCGTGCGGCTGCTTGTGGCTCGGGGGCCGTCCACGATGCCGCGGCTCGGGGAAATAAGCATCGACCCGTTGGTGCTTGCGTTTGCCGTCGCCGTTTCGCTGCTCTCCGGGATACTGTTCGGCATCATTCCGGTGCTGAAGTACGCCACGCCGGAGCTGCAACGCGCCCTGCGCGGAGCGGGCCGATCCTTGAGCCAAAGCCGGGAGCGGCATCGCGCCCGCAACACGCTAGTGATCGTGCAAGTGGCTCTGGCGCTGGTGCTGCTGACCGGATCGGGACTGATGATTCGAACGTTTCAAGCATTGCGCTCCGTCAAACCGGGCATCACGCATCCGGAACAGCTCCAGCTTCTGCACATTTCCCTGCCCGAAAGCGCCGTGAAGGAGCCGGCACGGGTGACGCAGATGGAGCGCGACATGCTGAATAAGCTGGCCGCGATCCCTGGCGTGAAGTCGGCTGCATTTGCTGGCAGCGCGCCATTCGAAGGTTTCGCCAGCAACAACGACGTCCTGTTTGCCGAGGACAAGGTCTACGGCGTCCACGACGTTCCTCCCGTGCGCCGTTTTCGCAGCGTCACGCCCGGGTTCTTCAAGACCACCGGAACCCCGCTGATCGTGGGCCGCGAATTCGATTGGGCCGACATCGACCAAAAACGGCATGTCGCGATTGTCTCGGAGAACCTGGCTCGCGAACTATGGGGCAATCCGAGCGCGGCCTTGGGCAAGCGGATTCGCGAAGGCGCTGCCGATCCGTGGCGTGAAATCGTCGGCGTCGTGGGCGATGTGACCGACAACGGTGTGCAGAAGGCGCCCCCATCCTTCGCGTATTGGCCGATCGCGATGGATATCTTCTATGGGCCGAATTTCGTCAACCGTTATGGAGCGTTCATCCTCCGCACCGATCGAGCCGGTACGGAGAGCCTGCTCAACGAGGCCGAACGCGCCGTCTGGTCTGTGGACGGAAATGTTCCCATCGCGCAGGTGCAAACGGTTCAAACTCTTTATGACCGGTACATGGCGCGCACCTCATTCACGCTGGTGCTGCTGGCCATCGCCGGGGCGATGGCGCTGCTGCTGGGCATCGTCGGCATCTATGGCGTGATTGCGTACGCAGTGTCGAAGAGAACCCGCGAGATCGGCATTCGCGTGGCCTTGGGCGCGCAAGCGGCCGGCCTGCAGGGAATGTTCGTGCGCCAGGCGCTGGTTCTGGCTGGTGTGGGAGCCGCGCTCGGGTTGGCCGCCGCGGCGGGACTGACTCGCCTGATGTCCTCGCTGCTGTACGGCGTCAACGCGCTGGACCCGGTCACGTATGCGGCGGTCGCCGCAGTTCTGCTGGCCGCGGCAGCATTGGCCAGCTACCTTCCCGCGCGCCGAGCCACCAGGATCGACCCCGCCGAAGCGCTCCGCGCGGAGTAGGCGCTGTTACTTGTTGGGATTGTTCAGCTCGGGAACCTTGATGCGGCCCTCGACCAAACCAACATTGTTTTCTTCGCAGGAGTATTCCAGAATCTCCCAGTCCGTGCGCAGCGTGAAGGTGCGCTTACTGACAATCGGCTTGGTGTAGGTTTTCGGATCGTCAATGGTCAACTCATAAGCCAGATGCCCTGCGTCCGTGCGGGTAAGCCGCTCCGTCAGCTTCAGTTGGTCGCTGTGGGGATGACCCACGGTGTCCAGTTTGGTCAAACCGTTGAAATTCGTGGTCACGATGACCAGCGTGTCGCCCTCCCAATGGCCCACCGAATCGCCGAACCAGGTGGGGACCTTCGGCTTGGGTTGAGTTCCGTCGATCGGGAAAACCTTGAACCAGGAATTCTGCTCATACAGATAGGCAAACTTGGTGGGCGTCTGCATGATCTCAATGGGGTCGGGCGAGTTGATGGCACGCACGTGCCCGAATGGAAGACATGCGCCGGTATAGTCTCCTTTCTCGGGATCGTAGCTTTCCCACTGTTTCTTGCCCCACTCCGTGTAAGGCAGCGGACCACCGTTTCCGCGCTCGATGTCCGGAACATAGGGCCTCTGCCAGACTCCGTTCAGGTCCGGCTTGCCCCACGGAGTGACCGGTGCAGGACCCTCCGGAGGTTTGTATCCACCGGCTTTGCCCTTCGCGGCGCCCTTGGCCGCAGAGGGGTTCCCTTGCGGCGCCTGCGCCAAAAGTAATCCTGCGACGGTCCCCACCAGGGCCGCCCCGACGATCAGACGGTAAGGCAGCATCCTCTTCCTACCTTTGCTCCGACTGGCTGAGCAGCGTCCGGCCGTCCTTGGACTTCACCACGCGAGTGCTACAAATGTTCGTCCCCTGCTTCGCCAGCAGCCCGTCGAGCACAATCTCTTCCCCCGGCTTGATCGAATCCCGGCTGAAGCCAGCCCGGCTCATCGCGTTGGGCGAACCCAACTCACACCGCCAGTGGTCCACCCCGCCGCTTGAGTTCTTCACGTCCAGATAGATCCACCCGTGAGGATTGCGCCAATCGAGCTGCGTGAAGGTTCCGTCAAGCGTTACGGGCTTGGTCGTGTCGTACTCCGCGGTCAGGGAATGATGCCCCCACAGCGCCACGCCAGCGAATAATCCAAGGCCAACCTGGAGAAGAATTTTGCATTGCATACAATGTTTCTATTACTTCACCACATTCTTCAGCGCCTTCACAAGGCACGGAACCTTCAATGAATCTGCGCGATCTGCGCCTGCTCCCTGGTCACCACTTCCTTGGGCAGCGGAAGATACCCGAGGGCCGAGGCTTGGCGTTGCCCGGGACCCAGCATCCAGCGCAGGAAGCTGGTGATGCCGGAGCGTTTCGCGGCATCGTCGACGTGGGCCGGAACCACCAGCCAGGTGAAGGATGCGATCGGATACGAGCCCGCGCCGGGCGCATTTACGACCGCCACTTTGAGATCGTCGCTGATCTCCATCAAGCGGCTGACCGCGGCGCCGATGCTCTCCAGACTGGCTTCCACATACTCGCCGTTCTGATTCCGAACCTTGGCGTAACTGAGATGGTTCTTGAGGGCGTAGATGAACTCCACGTAGCCGATGGCGCCGCCCCGTTCCTTGACTTCCGCCGCGACGCCGTCATTTCCCATGGCTCCGCGCCCCACCGGCCATTTGGGCTCGAACCCGGCGCCGACCTTCATCTTCCACTCCGGGCTGGTCTGCGATAAGTAGCTCGACCAGGCGTAACTGGTTCCGCTCCCGTCGGAGCGATGCACCACCACGATGTCGAGATCGGGCAGGTTGAGGCCGTGGTTGGCTTGCTTGAGAATAGGGTCATTCCACTTGGTGATTTTTCCCAGATAGATGCCGGCGAGCGCTTCCGGCGGGAGCGAGATTCCATCCGGAAATCCGGGCAAATTCACTATTGGGACCACCGCGCCGACAACCGAAGGAAAAAACAGGTACTGGCTGTCGTCCTTGGGCGAAATCTCCTGAATGCCCTCCGGACTGTCGGAGGCGCTGAAGTCGACACTGTGCGCCAATAACTGGCGCAGCCCCGCTTCGGAGCCGACAGCGTCGTAGGTGATCTGTGCTCCGTTTCCGGCGCGGTAATTGGTGAACCATTTCGCATACACCGGGTAGGGGAAGGTCGCGCCAGCGCCGTGCAAGGCGATGCCGGATTGCGCTTGAACCGAGGACACCGGCGGATCCGGCAGGCTCAGCTCCTCCGCAAGATGCTTCGAAATGCGCTTGGACAGATCCTTTGAAACGTCGCTCGATTCCGGCCCGGGCGTCACCAGGTCCGACCATAGCGTCAGGCCCTGCTTATCTTTCAGCTCCACCGACATGAAGCCGCCGTAGATCGGCGTCCCGTTCGACGGCAATTTCATCTTGGACCGCGGGCTGAAACTGCGGTAGCCCTTGACCCACACCTCGCCTCCGCCGTCGAGGATCAAATCCGCATTGGACTCGTCCGAAACAACAGAGACCGAAGGCACCTTGCGCAGTTCTGCAATCAGGTCTTCGCGGAGCTTTTGCGCGTCGGCTTTGGTGGTGAACGGCTCCACATACAGCCGCTTGACTCCACCGTCTGTCGTCAACTGTCCCGCGAACGCAGGCCCCACCAAAACACAGCAAAAAGCGAACTGGAGCAGCGGCCTCACCCAATTCGAGTATACGTCAGGCGTTCATCCAAAGCCGTAACTAAGATGAAACACAAGAGTTGCGGCTCAACGCTTACACTGGAGCGACTGTCCTAATAATGACCTTCTCCCGAGCATCCTGGGCCGCATGGATCCTCCTATTCCCGGCGCTAGCACGCGCGCAGCAGCTTGCAGACTCCCCGGCTCAAATTGCGGACCAAGATATGCCCGAGACGGAGACCGCACCGGAGCGCTGGAACCTGTATTATCAAGCCACCTCGATCGGCGATTATCACGGAACCTTTCATTCTCCTTACGCCAGTCCAGAGAGCCTGCAGGACTACCCGGAGCGCGACGTCTCTCTCACCAGCACGCTGTTTTTCACGCTGCGCCTGCAGCAGGATACGTTCCTCATCTTCGATCCGGAGATCGCGGGCGGAAGAGGATTTAGCGGCGTGAACGGCATCGCCGACCAGCCCAACGGCGAGATCCCGCGCGTCGCGGCCGCCACGCCCAAGCCCTACATCGCACGCCTGCTGCTGCAGCACGACTTCGGGTTCGGCTCGGAAACCGAAACCCAGGAGAGCGACGACAACCAGCTCGCCGGCGAGCGTCCCATGACGCGCTATTCGATATACGCCGGCCGCTTCACGCTCACCGACTATTTCGATGACAACAACTACTCGCACGATCCGCGCACGCAGTTCATGGCGTGGGGCGTGATGTACAACGGCGCCTGGGATTATCCGGCCGACACGCGCGGCTACACCTGGGGACTCGTGCAGGAGTTTCACACGCGCAACTGGTCCTGGCGCTACGGGATCTCGGCAGAACCTCAGGTCGCCAACGGAGGCGTTTTCGACCGGCGGCTGTTCCGCGATCACGGCCAGGTCTGGGAAGCCGAACGGCGCTACGCGTGGCACAAGCGCGAAGGCGCCCTCCGCCTGCTGGGCTACGATAATCGCGAGCAGGGCGGCAATTATGGGGAAGCGCTGAAGCTGGCCGCGGTTACCCACACCACGCCGGACGTGAACCTCACTGATAAAGCCGGCAAGCTCAAGTACGGCGCGGGAATCAGCTTTGACCAGGCGCTATCGAATGACATCGGCGTGTTCATCCGCTTGGGATGGAACGACGGCAAAACCCAGAGCTTCGCCTTCACGGCCATCGACCGCGAGGCTAGCGGCGGAGTCTCGGTAAAGGGCACGCACTGGAAAAGGAAAGACGACGTCGCTGGAACGGCGTTCACCGCGGGAGGGCTTTCTGCGGTGCATCGCCAGTACCTGGCCGCCGGAGGCTTCGACTTTTTGATCGGCGACGGCCGCCTAAATTATGCACCCGAGGACGTGTGGGAAAGTTTTTATTCCGCGCGGCTTTTCCCGGGTCTTTTCGCGACGTTTGACTTCCAGCACGACAGCAACCCGGCCTACAATCACGATCGCGGACCGGTGAACATTTACAGCCTCCGGCTGCATCTGGAATTGGGGCTGAAGCCGTGGCAGCCGCGCTGAAGGGAGTTCCTCAGTTGGACTGCGGCGGCGGCAGGTGCGGTAGCCGCATTTCGATTTCGAGCAGCCGACGTTCTAGAGCGACCAGCCGGCGCTCGGTGGCGGTATCGAGGATAGACACCTCGGCATTCAGCTTCAAAAGGCGGGTGTCATAACCAGTCGCAAACGCCTGAAACCCGCGCAGCAACTCGGTTTGAGCGTCGCGAACGAATTCGTGCATACTTTCGGTTTGCTTTGCGGCGGTTTCACGGATCATGGCCACAAGCTCGTCTTTTTGTTCCTGGAGCCGACGCTCCAGTTTCTCTTCCAGGGCGTGCAGATCGGCGCGCGTGGCTGGGTGGTCACCGTTTAATTCCGGCATGACGGTCTCTCTAGAGCAAGCATACCAGTTCAGTGCGAGGAGGGCGCGGGGATTCTCGCGAACGTTAGCGGCCCAGGTACTCGTCGACCGCTTCGGCCGCGCGGCGTCCTTCGGCAATCGCCCACACCACCAGCGACTGCCCGCGCCGTGCGTCGCCCGCGGCGAAAACGCCGGGCATCGAGGTCTGATAATTCTCCGTGGCCAGGTTGCCGCGCAGATCCAGCTTGAGCTTGGCGTCTTCCACCAGCCCGTGGCGGACCGGTCCGGTGAAGCCCATGGCCAGCAGCACCAGGTCCACGTCCATGGTGAACTCGGAACCCGGAAGCGCCTCGAACTTCGGCGGAGGACCCACGTGCACGCCGTGCAGCTTCTCCACGTTGCCGAACACGTCGCCGGTGAAGTGCGTGGTGGCAACCGCCCATTCGCGCTTTCCGCCCTCTTCATGCGAGGTCTCCGCGCGCAACTGCAGCGGCCACAAGGGCCACGGCGTCAGCGGCGAACGCTCCACCGGCGGCATGGGCATGATCTCGAACTGATGCACCGAAGCGGCTTCCTGGCGATGCGACGTGCCCAGGCAATCGGCCCCGGTGTCTCCGCCGCCGATAATGACCACGCGCTTGCCGGTGGCCAGTATCGCGCCTTCCTCCGGTACGTCGTCGCCGGCCACGCGCTTATTCTGTTGCGGCAGAAAATCCATGGCGTAGTGAATCCCATTGAGCTCGCGCCCGGGGACTTTCAGATCGCGCGGATGCTCCGCGCCCATGGCGAGCACCACCGCCTGATACGCCGGCCGCATATTCTCCAGGCTGCGGATGTGGGAGTTGGTCACGAACTCGACACCTTCCGCCCGCATCTGCTCCAACCGCCGGTCGATCCAGTGCTTCTCCATCTTGAAGTCCGGGATGCCGTAGCGCAGCAAGCCGCCGATGCGGTCGGCCTTCTCGAATACCGTCACGCTGTGTCCGGCGCGAGCCAACTGCTGCGCCGCCGCCATGCCCGCCGGTCCCGACCCCACCACGGCCACGCGCTTGCCGGATTTCTTCACCGCAGGCTCCGGGTGAATCCATCCCTGCTCCCAGGCATGGTCGATCACCGTGCGTTCGATTACCTTGATCGCCACCGCCGGTTCATTGATGCCGAGCACGCACGCCGCTTCGCAGGGCGCAGGGCAGATGCGGCCGGTGAACTCCGGGAAATTGTTGGTGGAATGCAGCACGCGGATCGCGTCGTGCCAGCGCCCGCGGTAGGCCAGATCGTTCCAGTCGGGAATGATGTTGTTCAGCGGACAGCCGGTATGGCAAAAGGGCACGCCGCAGTCCATGCAGCGGGCACCCTGCGTCTGCACCTTCTCGAGCGGAAAGTCCTGGTAGACTTCGTGCCAGTCGTGGATCCGCTCCTCGACCGAGCGCCGGGTTGGAGTTTCGCGGCCAAATTCCAGGAAGCCGGTTACCTTACCCACGCGTCGCCCCCGCCGTTCCCTGCGAGGCTACCGGGGACACCGCCGCCTGGCGCTTCACGCCCAGCACCCGCTTGAATTCGTGCGGGAAAACTTTGACGAATTTGGGAAGCATCTCGCCCCAATTCTCCAGGATCCAGTTGGCGCGAGGGCTGCCGGTCAGCTCGGCGTGCCGCGCGATCCAGAAGCGCAGCTCCTCGATGTCTTTCTTTTCCAGCGGATCCAGATCCACGCTGGCGCGATTGCAGCGGACTTTGCGGAACTCGCCGGTCTCATCCAGGAC
>CAWISY010000190.1:0-25180 GCA_963838455.1 Bryobacterales bacterium | reverse complement strand
CACATCGCTTACCTCCGCGCGAGTGGGGGAAGGATGCTCGATCATCGATTCCAGCATTTGCGTCGCGGTGATAACGAACTTCCCTTTGGCGCGCGCCCGTTCGATGATGCGCTTCTGGATGAACGGGACCTTCTCCAAAGCCACCTCCACGCCGAGGTCACCGCGAGCCACCATCACTCCTTCGCATTCGTCCAGAATCGGCTCCAGGTTCTTCCAGCCTTCGGGCTTCTCGATTTTGGCGATGACCGGAACCTGGGAATCGTGTTGCTCCAGGTAGAGCTTCACCCTTTGCAAGTCGCTGGCTCTTCGCACAAAGGAGAGCGCCACCAGATCGATGCCGGCTTGCAGGCCGCGTTCCAGGTCCTCCATGTCCTTGCGGGTTAGCGACGGTGTGCTCAGCTCTACTCCGGGCAGGTTGATGCCTTTGTGATCGCTGAGACATCCGCCGGCGATCACCTCACACCGCACCGCGATGGAATCGGTGTCCAGCACCTTGAGTTCGACGCTTCCATCCGCCAGGAACACTCGATCGCCCGGCTTCAAATCCTTCGCGAATTGGGAATAGCCTGTAGAGGCGAGCAAAGAGGTGCCCAGCACTTTCTCCGTCGTGATGGTGAAGATGCCTCCCTGCACCAGCTCGCACTGGCCGCCGGCAAAGGTGCCCAGGCGGATCTTGGGACCCTGCAAGTCCAGGAGGATGCCAGCTTGGATGCCCAACTCGGCCGCGGCAGCGCGCACGCTGGCGATGCGGGTCAAATGGTCGTCCCAGCTCCCGTGGCTGCTGTTCAGGCGAAATACGTTCACCCCCGCCGCAAACATATTCCTCAAGGAGGAAACCTCGCTGATCGCGGGGCCCAGGGTCGCAACGATTTTTGTCCTCGGCATGAAAACGCCTGCTTTAGGTGTTCCTCGCCACCCTGAACGATACTGACCGGAGCTGTGGGCACCCGCGGAGTGAGTTCTACAGAGAAAGGAAGGACTGCAACAGCGCAGTGCAGCAATACAGTAAGCATACGTCATCCGAATCGGCGGATGTTTCACTCTCCTGAACGCTATGCGGATTAAGGAGTATCCGCTACGTCCGGCTGCTGGAAAGCGAAGCTTGGCGGGACGGACCAGCGCGCGCTCGGTTGCTGGATAAGCTCGCCGCGCAAAGAGCTGTACGGAAACAGGTAGATCCCGTACCGGCTTAATGGTGGCCAGCTATGTCATTGATTGTATTAGCATCTATCGTCAGGGCAAAGTTTCGGAGGCGCCTTTGGGCGTGGACTTTCATGCGCGATTCGTGGCCCCGGCAGCCGCTTATCGTCCACGCGGCACGAATGATAAGCCCTTCTATAGACGGCCTGCACGCTCACAGAATGTCCTGGATCAGCTCGCCCGTTGGCCGGTTTTCGGGTGACCCTCATGGCCGGTTTTGGGTGATCCCCGAGGATTCTAGTGAATAGCTACTGTCGGGCCAAGAGCCGTTTAGCATCCTCAGGTAGGATATGACTCCACTCAAGGATGAAGAACCCAGCGCGGAAAACGCTCCAGCTCCTCAACCTAGAACCTGAGACGTATTCGTTGACGTTGCCGAACGGATCGTAGACACTCAAACCTTCCCCTTGGCGCTCGATCCTGCCCGACGTGAGACGCCCGAAGACCCCGCTTTCCCGCAAAATGTAGCATAGGATACAGTCCGTCGATAACGTCATAGTTTGCCCAACGGATTACCTGCCCGTGGTTCGATTCATGCACGCATTCAAAGCTAGATCCGGCAGATCAGCAACTCGCGTTCATAGACCAGTTCTGGAGGCAGATGACTGTGGAGGTTGATGAAAAGCTCCTCGTGACCCACGACTTCCTGCTTCCATGCCGCCGCATCAAACTTCTGGAGTTCGTCGAACTCCTGTTTGGTGAAGCTCAAACCGTCCCAGTAGATATCCTCGTAACGCGGCATCCAGCCAATGGGGGTTTCGCGTCCCAGGGCACGTCCCTTGGCACGGTCGACGATCCATTTCAGGACACGCATATTCTCGCCGAAACCGGGCCACATAAACTTGCCGCTGGCGTCCTTGCGGAACCAGTTCACGTGGAAGATGCGCGGGGTTTCGCTCAAGCTCCGTGACATCTTGATCCAGTGACGAAAGTAGTCACCCATGTGATAACCGCAGAACGGCAGCATAGCCATGGGATCACGACGGACCTTGCCGATCGTGCCCGCCGCAGCGGCAGTCATCTCCGAGCCCATGGTCGCGCCGGTATACACACCGGCACTCCAGCTGAAGGATTGGTACACCAGCGGCATTGTGGTTGCGCGGCGTCCGCCGAAAATGAACGCGCTGATCGGCACGCCTTCCGGGTCCTCCCAGGCAGGGTCAATTGTAGGGCACTGCGAGGCGGGAGCCGTGAATCGTGAGTTGGCGTGCGCTGCTTTCGCGCCGGTCTGCTTAGCGATCTCAGGCGTCCAGTGATTGCCCTGCCAATCGGTACAGGCTGCCGGCGGCTCGTCGGTCATGCCTTCCCACCACACGCCACCTTCGGGGGTCAGAGCAACGTTCGTAAAAATCGTATTCCGCGCCAGCGTATCCATGGCATTCGGGTTAGTCTTACGGGACGTACCGGGGGCAACGCCGAAGAAACCAGCCTCCGGATTAATCGCACGCAGGAGGCCATCGGAATCCGGCTTGATCCAGGCAATATCGTCTCCGATGGTCCAGACTTTCCACCCGTCGAAGCCATCGGGTGGGATAAGCATGGAAAAGTTGGTTTTGCCGCAGGCGCTTGGGAAAGCTGCCGCGACGTAGGTCTTTTCACCGTGCGGGTTCTCGACGCCCAGGATGAGCATGTGCTCGGCCATCCAACCCTCGTCGCGCGCCATGTTAGAGGCAATGCGTAGCGCAAAGCATTTCTTGCCCAGCAGCGCGTTGCCGCCGTAACCTGAGCCATACGACCAGATCTCGCGGGTTTCCGGAAAGTGGACGATGTATTTTTCGGAGTTGCAAGGCCACGCCACGTCTCTTTCGCCGGGTTGGAGAGGCGCGCCGACGCTGTGGATGCACGGCACGACACGCTTCTGGTCCTTGTCGATCTCCTTAAACACAGGTAGTCCGATGCGGGCCATAATGCGCATATTGACAACGACATAGGGAGAGTCGGTGAGTTGCACGCCGATCTGCGACATCGGTGAGCCGACCGGGCCCATGCTGTAGGCCAGCACATACATTGTGCGTCCGCGCATGGCGCCCTTGAACAGGGATTTCATTTTCTTTCGCATCTCAAAGGGATCGACCCAGTTGTTCGTAGGTCCTGCTCCGTCCTTGGAGAGCGAGCAAATGAAAGTGCGATCCTCAACCCGCGCTACATCGCTGGCGTCCGAGCGGGAGTAATAACAGCCAGGCCAAAGCTGCTCGTTGAGTTTGATCAACGTGCCGCTCTCCACCATCTGGGCACACAACCCATCGTGCTCTTCCTGAGAACCGTCCACCCAATGAATTGCCAGGGGTTCGGTAAGCTCCGCCATTTTCTCAACCCACCTCAGAAGGTGCTTATTGTCGCTTAGAGGCAGGGCTGGATTGCGGACCCCGTTAGCTATATCCAAATTCGTTTGCATATAAATTCCTTTCCAAAAAATGTAATACACGCAACCACATGACGAACGCCGCCGCACTCAGCTTGCCGGTTTGGTGGCCGTCTCCCGATCTCCTCATCCGTCAGCGAATCCGACTCAAGAAATTGGTTCAGACTGTTGCAAAAACAAACAACGGCATGAGCCGGACGCCGCAGCTGGAACTCACGGACATCTGCCTGCAAAAGTTGGCTTCGCCGCAAGCGTCGTCGCGCGTAGTTGAGCATCCCGTCTGATGCGTCTATACGCGTAACTTGATAGCGTTGTTGATCGAGCCACTTTGAAAAGTGTCCCGTTCCGCAGCAGAATTCAAGCACAGGATCGCCCGGTCGCGGTCGCGGTCGTGGGGCGAGCTTTCTTCGGAACAGTCGGATCGAGTGGTCCAAGAACGTCCTTCCCCAATGCGACTCATAAAGGGGTGCCAAGAGGTCAAAGCTTCTGCAGGTGCGCGATTCATTCATTGGGTTTCTTCCGCTGTTTCCCAATCCCTCCGCCTTCCTTAATCTCTTTAAGCATGTTCGCTGTGTCCGTCAGTTGCGAGCAGAAGTAGCGTTCCATTGCGTCCAGGACCTCAAGCAACCCGGTATCCCGCAGGGAATAGAAGACTTGGTTCCCGACTTTGCGATTGACGACGATCCTCTTGGCCCTCAGGATCGTGAGATGCTGCGACCCATTTCCTTGTTCGATTTTTAGCTTTTCGACCAACTCGCCGGCTGACAGCTCGCCTTGGCGGAGAGCTTCGACCATCGCGATTCGCGTCGGATGAGCCAAGGCTTGAAAGATCTCCGCCTTGAAGCGTCGAAGCGCCGCAGTAGATTCGGATCTGTACATATTGACGGGGCCCTTCGATGCCGCACTGGCTGGGGCGACATGCACCTCAGGCGTTTGGATCCTCCGAATTCGTAAACGAATAGCGCACGATGTCGTCCCGCACCTTCCACCCTCGCCTCGTCCAGTACTCATGGGCGGGCGCATTGGCGATGAGTACGTCGAGATGCGTTTTGTCGAGCCCCAGTTGTTTAAGCTTCGTCAAGCAACGCTCGACGAGCGCAGTTCCGATGCCGCGTCGTTGAAAAGGGGCCTCGACAGCCAGGTGTTGCAAGTAACCGCGCCGGCCATCGTGACCACACATGACGCACCCGATAAGGTGCGTGGCGCATCGCGCCACAAAACTCAGCCCGGGATTTCGCGTCAGGTAGCGCTCCACGGCGTCTCGCGAGTCCACGCCTCGTATGGCGATCCCCTGCGAGGCGCGAAGCAATGCGAGCACGTCGTCGTAATCGGCCATCGTCATCTGATCGATCTCTACCGGCGTGCTGGCACGACGAGTCCCGGAGTTGAATGGCTCGGTCTGGCTATTTACTCGGGTGTTCGTCATAACTCCTTTCGTGGAGCCGCCCTAAGGCGAGCAGAATTCCCTGGAGCAGGGCCTGCGGCCGTGGCGGGCAACCCGGAATGTACACATCCACCGGCACGATGTTGTCAACACCGCCCAGGGAGGCATAGCTCTTGCCAAAGATGCCGCCGCTAATGCCACATGCCCCGACCGCAACAACGAGCCGTGGCTCCGGCATCGCTCGATAAGTCTTTAGCAACGCCAACTCCATGTTCCTGGTTACTGGACCGGTTACCAGGAGCATATCGGCGTGGCGAGGAGACGCTGCAAACTGGATTCCAAAACGTTCGATATCGTAAACCGGGTTATTCAACGCGACGATTTCGAGCTCGCATCCGTTGCAGGATCCCGCATCCACTTGCCGGATCGCCAGCGACCGCCCCAGGACCTTCTGGATTTTGGCTCGCGCTTTTTGCCCAACGTCTTCCAAGCTCGATTTTGTGCTCAACGCTCCGTGCCGCATGGACCGCAACTGGCGCTGCGTCAGATCGGAATTCAATGCGTACTCCGCATTGAATACGAGGTTGCTCCGACTTAGTGTCGCCAGCTCGAATTCCTGTGTGATACACACGGCTGAATCGGACGATGCCTCCGCGCATAGCCCACAGAAGACACACATGCCATAGTCAACGGTGACCGTTCGCACGCCCTCGCCGTCTCGATATGATATGGCGCCAGTAGGACACACCTCCGCGGCAGGACGGGCGTCCTTCCAGCTTTCGAAATCGAAGCTTGGCCGCCCGCGAAAATCTTTGGAGACCAGGGCCTGCGTGTCCGGGTAAGCCGTGGTTACGATCCCGGTACTGAACGTCTTCTGGATGATCTTGAACATTGTTTAACGGTCCGTACCTGAATAGGAAAGGTTGAAGCTCTTGTTGATCACGGGAAAATCGGCGATGATGTTCCCTTGCACGGCCTCGACCAGCGCGGGCCAGTTATTCAATGACGGATCTTTGATCTTGCAGCGCTCCAGATGGTTTTCAGGACCTGTGCGAATCCAATGAACGATTTCGCCCCGCCATCCTTCCACCGCGCTGAGCGCGCACCTTCCTGCCGGGACCGGCGCAGCCGGAGTGCAGAACTCTCCCTGGAGATTGTGATCCGCCGCGTTGCGGATGATGTTGAGCGATTCCGTCACTTCATCGATCCGCACCTGCATGCGATGCCATACGTCGCCGGCCTGATACAGGGGCACCCGAAATGAACAGCGGGAATAGGCGGCATAAGGGTGATCCCGGCGCACGTCCAGGTCGACGCCAGACGCTCGACCGCCGACACCGACGATCCCAAGGTCTTTGGCTTTTTGAGGCTGGAGGATACCGGTGTGTTCCAAGCGGTCGCGGGTTGAGTCTGAGCTATTGATCAACGCCACCAGATCCTGGAATTCGCTTGCGAAGGCATTCAGGGTGCGACTCAAATCATCCAGGTGCCAGGAGCGCAACCCTCGACGAACCCCGCCCACACAGACCATGCTGCGGAGGAGGCGATTTCCAGTTAGGTGCTCGTTGAGCGTCAGGAGTGCGTCCTTAAGCCGGCTGGCGTGCGCATTCGCCACCACAAATCCAACGTCGGTGGCGATGGCTCCGATGTCGGCAACGTGATTACAGATTCGCTCGAGTTCCAATAGAATGGTGCGCACGATGAGGCCGCGTAGCGGAACCTCAATTTGAGCCGCTTTTTCGATCGCCTGGCAGAAAGCCGTACCGTGCGAAAAACTAGAATCCCCGGATAAACTTTCAGCGAGAAATACGGCGTTGTGAATCGGTAGCTTTTCGAATAGCTTCTCCGTGCCCTTGTGCGTATAGAACATGCGGAGTTGCAGATATAGAATTGGCTCTCCGGCAACGGCGAAACTGAAGTGACCTGGTTCGATGATGCCCGCGTGAACCGGCCCGACAGGCACCTGCAATACGCCTTCTCCCAACGCCGGACGGTAAATGTGGCGTTCACCCTCGAACGGCGGCAACACCGTGTCGATCGAAAAATCTTTGCGCAAGGGGTGGACTTCCGGCCAGTTGTCGTGCAGCGCCACGCGGCGCGGATTGGGATGGCCAGTGGCCTGGAGGCCAAACCAGTCCTGAATCTCGCGTTCCTGCCAGTTCAGTGCCGGCAGCTCCGCGGAGAGGGACGGAAACCTTGGCTCTTCTGCGGATACAGGCGCCTGCACCATCAGATATTGCGCATTGCCCTTCTGCTCGAAGACGTAGTAGTTGAAAAAGACACCTTGCGCGGAACGCCGGTCTTCCGCGAACATCATCACCAATCGGGCCGCGAACTCATCCCGCAGGTAGGAAGCAATCCCTCGGACGTCCGGTCCGTCGAGAACGACATAAACCTGATCCTCACCGCCGGCATGCATGGATTCGACCCGGTTGCCAAACTTCTGCTGAAGCTCTTCGAGTGATGGGAAAGTCGCTTTCATCTGCTGTTCACCTGCTGTTCACCACGATGTTCGCGGCGCTCTCAATTAAATGGAAGAGGGGGCCAGGTATCCAGAAGCCCAGAACAATCACGAAGATGCTCAGGCAGATCACGGAATATTTCTTCCAGAGACAGGTCGGCGGCGGACCGAGACCTGGGTCCGGGCCAAGCACCAGATTCGATATGTGAACAAGAAAACCCGCAAAGATTGCGACCAGGAAGGCCACGAAGAGAACCGCCGCCAGGATATGGCTTCCACTAAACGCCGCGCGCAGGATGGTGAATTCGCTCTGAAACAAGCTAAAGGGGGGTGATCCAGTCACCGCCAGTGTCACCATCAGGAACGCCGCTCCGGTCCAGGGCAACGAATGAATCAGCCCACCCTTTGCCTTGCGGAACAAGTCGGTCTTCAGATGCTGCTGCGCGTTGCCTGCGCAGAAGAAGAGCAGGGGCTTTGTGATGGCGTGAAAGGTCATGTGCAGGAACATCCCCAGGATGCCGAGGGGACCGCCAAAGCCGAGCGCCAGCAGCATAATCCCGCCATGGTCAATGCTCGAATAGGCCAAGAGACGGCGGAAACTCCGCTGCACCAGAATGAAGGGAACCGCCACGCCCATTGAAAGCAGTCCAAAGAGAATCAGAAGCTGAGACTCAAACTGCGGCCCAAGGCACCCGGAGGCCAGAATGTAGAACCGGACCAAACCGTAGAGGGCGCAATTGAGAAGCCCTGCGGCGAGCATCGCCGCGACTGGGATAGGGGCTTCGCTGTACGCGTCAGGCTTCCAGGTATGCATCGGAGCGATACCGGCTTTAGTCCCATAGCCGAGGAGAATCAGGATGAAGGCAAGACGCATCGTTGGCTTATCGAACTTCGACGCATTTGGGACTAGCACCGACCAATTCAGACCAGCGAGTGTGTCCGTGCCCATCACGAGATGAGCGGAATAGTACGCCAAGATCGTGCCAAACAGGGCCATGGAAAGGCCCACGCCGCCGATGATGGCATACTTCCAGGCAGCCTCGAGCGAGGTTTCGCGCCCGTAAAACGTGACCAGGAAAACGGAAGCCAGGGTGGTGCCCTCGAGGGCTACCCACATCATTCCGAGATTGTTGGCCAGTGCCACCAGCAGCATCGAAAAGACGAAGAGGGGCGCCAGCGAGTAATACTTTCTCAGCTTGTAAGCGGCAATCTCACCCATCACGTCTTCATCCTCAAGGAAGGCGGCATTCGCCTCGTCATGGCGGAAATAGCCAACCGCGTATATCGTGCAGGTTAGCGCCACAAAGGCCGTCAACAGCACAATCAACGCGCTGAGGGCGTCGGCGTACAAGATCTGGTCCCACACCGAAACTGGGCCGTGCCAAAGCACCCGAACGGCCAATGCAACTGCAAGGCCAAGCACCACAGCGAAGGCGGCAAGGTTGATGGCTTCCATCGCCCCCCGTCTTCGTGAGAAGAAAGCAAGCGGGCCAGCCACCGCCGGCACCAGCAGGAGCCAGAAGAGAATCATCTAGCCCCGCAGCCTCCGCATCTTGCTTACATCCATCGATTCGAACGCCTCGCCAATGCGATAGACCAGAATGCCCAGCACCATCACCGCGACTAGAACATCGAAGAAAATGCCGAATTCCACCACCAGTGGCATTCCGTAGGTTAAAGAGATCGCGGCCAGGAATAGGCCATTTTCCATGGACAACAGCGCGAGCACCTGTGTCAGAGCCTTGCGGCGGTTCAGCATCATAAAGAAACCGATCAGAAACAAGGCGACTGCCACGGCGAGTGCGTTGTGTCCCAAAGCCATTGGCGTTACCGCCCCCTCCGGATGGTAGAAGGACTCGGCGACCACATAGCCCACCAGCGTCAAACAGCCCGAGATCAGAACCGAGAGCGGGACATTGATCAACGGTTCGATCTCTTGCCTGATCCCGACTTTTGCGACCAAGCGTTCCAGGATGATTGGAAGCGCGATGGCTTTTACGATCAGAGTTAGCCCGGCCGCGATGTAGATGTGGTTGGCCTGGTTAAAGAAAGCAATGGTGGCGGCGATCGCGGCCAGAAGAAAGGACTGCACCGCGAATACGCGGATATTGGTGATCAGCCAGCGCTGTCCCACCATGCCGATTTGGAGTACCAGCACGAGCGCCGCCATCAGCGTGATCATTCTGTCGCCGAATTGTGGATCGTGGAGAAAGGACAATGTGGCCTCAGAATAAGAATGTTGAAATCAGCGCAAGAGCTCCCAGGATGAACGCGACCGCCAGCAGTTCCGGCACGCGGAACAACCGCATCTTCGCGTTGGTGGTCTCGACCAGAACGATGCCGCAAGCCAACAGCAGCAGCTTGAAGAGGTAGACAAGAAGGCCGAGTCCGAGCCCGCCAGTTGTCCAGGCGGAACTCAGGCCAAAGGGAAAGAACGTGTTGACCAGCAGCGTCATCAACACGAGCTGCTTGATGGACGCGCCCCATTCGATCAAAGCCAGGTAGGGTCCGGAGTACTCCAGGATCATGGCTTCATGGATCATCGTCAGCTCAAGATGCGTCGCCGGATTGTCCACTGGGATGCGGCCGGTCTCGGCGATCAATACGATAAATAGCGCCGCGAATGCCAACATCTGAGACGGGGCCAGGAACATCCAGCTTTGGCGAACGGCGGCCCGCGCCATCTCGCTCAGGTTGGTAGAATTCGCGCCCAGAGCCACGGTGAAGATCGCCAGCATCATTGCCGGCTCTGCGATCGCGGAAATGGTCATTTCCCGGCTGCTGCCAAGGCCGCCGAACGAACTCCCCGCGTCCAGGCCGCCCAGCGCGAGGAAGAAGCGCCCCAGGGCCAGCAGATAGACCACCGCGAGAACGCCACCGAACAGGCTCAGTGGGGCGGCGGTCGCGACCATGGGAATCATCAGCCCGACTAGAGCCGCGGTGACAAAGACCATGTACGGGGCGGCGGAAAAGATCCATGAGGCCGTTTCGGGGATGACCATTCCCTTTCGCAACAATTTGGAGAGGTTGCGGTAGGGTTGGAAAACGTCCGGCCCGCGGCGCGTTTGTAAGCGCGCCTTCAGCGTTCTAATGACACCCGTGACGAGGGGGGCGAAAAGCAATAGCAGAAAGAGCTGAAACACGGACTTCGCCAGCACCACGCTCATGAACGGACTCCGAACAGCAGTAGCGCGACCAGCGTGACGAAAATGTACGCCAGATAGGCGTGGATGCTTCCCGCTTGAATGGTGCGAAGGCGGCCGGCGCGATCCATAATCCGGTCTTTCAAGGGAGCATACAATCGGGCCTCAAACGCCGGCGTAACCTCGCTCTCAAAACGAACCGACGTGGGATAGTAGGCGGACACCTCGAACTCGGTTTGGATTTCGCGGCGTGGTTGGTACAACGCGGCAAAGATCATCCGCAATGGCTTCGAAAAAGCGGTTGCCGTATATTCGTTTTCCTCTGTCAGTCCCGGCTGTCCGCAATCCCAAGCTGCGTCGGACCGGCGTGCTCCACGGCGAACAAACAAAAACCATGCGATGCCGATCAGCACCCCTAACAAGAGGAGGAGAACGGCCGGCGCTACCGTTCCGCCCCCGAGCGATCCCGACGAAAGCGCCACACCTCCTCCCCCAACGAGGTTGGCGCTGACAGAAGTCCCCAACAATTGGTTGGTCAGCGGGTCCAGAATGGGTATCCAAAGCGTGGCTCCCAATCCCAGCGAGATGCACAGGACGGCGAGCACGCCCATGCCGGCCAGCATCGCTGGATGCGCTTCATGCGGAGGAATCTCCTCGGATCTTCGCGGCAGCGCCAGGAATCCGATGCCAAAGGCCCGAACGAAACATGCAGCCGCAAGCGCCCCCGTGAGCGCCAGCAGCGAACCCGCGATCGGAAATACAATTCGAGTCAAACTGGGAGTGCTCCCAAAGCCTCCCAATAGCGATTGATAGATCAGCCACTCACTCACAAAACCGTTAAGCGGCGGAAGTCCTGAGATCGCGATCGCTCCCACCAGAAAGCAGAGCGCGGTCAGAGGCATGGGACGAATGAGTCCTCCCAAGCGCTCCAGGTTGCGGGATCCCGTGGCATGTACGACCGCCCCCGCGCTAAGAAACAGCAAGGACTTGAAGACGGCGTGATTGAAGATGTGAAACAGGCAGGCAACTAAAGCGATGGCTGCGAGTACTGGACGTCCGTATGATCGAAAGATCATGGCGCCGCCTAGGGCCATGAGAATGATGCCCGCGTTTTCGATCGTCGAATAGGCCAGCATCCGTTTCAGATCCGGTTCGATCAACGCGTACAGCACACCCAGAATCGCCGACGCCGTACCCAACCCGAGCACAAGCAAGCCACACCAGAGAGGTGGAATCCCCAGGAAGTCGAAAGAGATTCGGAGGATACCGTAGATGCCGGTCTTGATGAGAATCGCCGACATGAGAGCTGAAACATTACTCGGCGCCGCCGGGTGCGCGGCTGGAAGCCAGATATGAACCGGAATCGTGCCGGCCTTGACGCCGAAGCCCAGCAGAAACAGGAGATATAGGCTGCCCCGCTGTACGGGTGTGAGCGTCTGGCTGGCGATATGGAAAGCTGAAAAGTCGAAGCTGCCGGCCCAGATCCCCATCAGTAAGAATCCAACCAGGAGCGCGCCGGTGCCTGCGTGCGACATGACGAAGAAGAGATTGCCCGCCTGCCGAGCCTCGTCCTTTTCATGGTCGAAGGTGACCAAGAAGTAGGCCGCAAGAGCCATGAGCTCCCACGCCAGGATAAACACAATCGCATTCGCCGCCGTGAAAACAACTGTCAAACTAATGAGCAGAAGGCAGTAGAAGAAGTAGAACACTCCGACAGGCTTAGCATCGTCAAAACCGCGTACATAGCCAAACGAATAAACGGAGATCGCCAAGCTGACGACGCCTAGCGCGAGCCCGAAATACGAAGACATCGGGTCCAGGCGGAAGGTGTACTCGAAAAGAAAGACTCCGGAGGGAAGCGAAAGAGTGATTTCGCGGAGGTTTAGGAGCGTGGTGACCGACGCCAAGCACTCCAGCACGGCGCCCAGGGAGGCCAGTAAGCACACGCCGGCGCGTACCACGCTCCGATACGGGGCAGCCGCCAATCCGAAAAGCCCAGCCGCGGCGTACAGAATGAGGCCGCCGAAAAAAGTCTGGGCTATAGAGGCGTGAGTACTCAAAGAGACTAGCAGACGGCTCATCAGGAGCACACTGAGTTCCACACGGTGAAACGCCTCCAACTTCGGGTCATCCAACGGTTTTGTGCGGCTCGTGTGCCGGGCCGAGAAACCGGATCTGCAATTCTTGCAGGGAGGTCGGATTCAACTGCGGGAAACCCAAACCATTAGCGCGATCAGAGTAATGAACACGTACGCCAGATACACGTGTATGCTGCCGGCCTGAATCGCCCGCATTCGGGTCGAGAACCAGAAGATGATCTCTTGCAGCGGGCCGTAAAGCCTCTTTTCGAATGTGGATTCGATTTCGCTCTCGAAGTGAATCTCCCGTGGAAAGTAAGGCGATACGTCAAAGACCTGTTGAATCTCGCGGCGCGGCTGATACAAGGCGGAGAAGATCATTCGTAACGCTTTCGAGAACGCTGTAGCGGTGTACTCATTCTCCGCTGTCAGTCCAGGCAACCCGCAATCCCAGGCCGGTCCGCGTGAGCTTGCGTTCCGCCTGACGCCACGATAAACCAAGATCGCTGCCGGAACCAACAACACCAGTAGTCCGATGCCAATGATCGCGGTTGAAACCGTCCCACCATGACTCGTACCGGTCGAGAGGACCCAACGATTTGCGGTAACAAGACTGGAGCCAACGCTCGTCCCGAGCAACTGTTGAGTCATAGCATTAAACACTGGAACAAACCATGTAGCTGCGAGCCCGAGCGATAAGCAGGCCGCCGTCAATCCGCCCATACCGATCAGCATGGAGCGCGGGGACTCGTGCGCTTCTTGGGCTTCTGCGCCGCGGGGCAACGCCAGGAAGGTGATGGCGAAGGCTTTCACGAAGCAGGCCGCGGCCAGCGCACCGGTGAGAGCAAGCATTGAACCGGCGATCGGGAAAAGGACACGCCTCAAGCCTGCGGTTGCGCCAAATCCCGCCAAGAGGCTCTGATACGTGAGCCACTCACTGACAAATCCGTTCAGCGGAGGAAGGCCGGAGATCGCGACAGCTCCGATCAGGAAGCAGAAAGCCGTCACTGGCATCGGGCGGATGAGGCCGCCGAGCGCCTCCATATTACGTGTACGGGTGGAATGCAATACGGAGCCGGCGCCCAGGAACAAAAGACATTTGAAGATCGCATGATTCATGGTGTGAAACATTCCCGCGATCAACGCCAGGCCCGCCAGCAGAGGATAGCCAGCGGCGCGAAAAATAAGGGCGGATCCGAGTCCCATCAGGATGATGCCAATATTCTCAATGCTGTGGTACGCCAGCAACCGTTTGAGGTCGTGCTCCATGAGTGCATACAAAACTCCAAGAACGGCGGAGGCAACTCCGACGATGAGCACGGTGACACCAGCCCACGGGGGCAGGACACCGAGGGAGTCCAGGAAGACGCGGGTCATACCGTAGATGCCCGTCTTAAGCACGATGGCTGACAGCAACGCTGAAATGTTGCTGGGGGCCACCGGGTGCGCAGCCGGAAGCCAAACGTGGAACGGTACGATGCCTGCCTTGATTCCGAAGCCGATGAAGAACAGCACAAACGCGGCTGCTTGCTGGTGGCCGGACAGATGCGCCGAGGCTATGTGGAAACTGGCAAACTCGGCGCTGCCGCTGGCTTGAGTCAATAAGACGAAGCCAAGCAGCAAGCACCCGGCATCAATGTGGGCCATGATGATGTACAGTAGCCCAGCTTGCCGCGCTTCAGGGTCCTCGTGGTAATACGTTACCAGCCCGTAGGACGCGAGGGCCATCACTTCCCATGCGATCAAGAACAAGAATGCGTTGGCGGCAGCAAAGATGATGGTGAGGCTGAACAGCATCAAATGGTACAGAAATCCGAAGAGTCCGAGGTTCCGCTTTCCTTGGAATTCCTTGAGGTAGCCGAGGGAATAAACGGACACGGCGGCCGTAAGGATGGCCAGGGCCAAGCTGAAAAAGCTGGCCAGCGAATCGTAGGTGAAACTATAGGCAAAGAGGGAGACACCGGAGGAGAACGACCAATGTGCAGGCGCTCCATGAGAAACACCCAAAAGTGCTGCACTGCATTCCAGGAGTGCGCCAGTCAATCCGCATCCGCAGCATAAATAGCGCGCTAACGCCGGCTTCCTCCAGGTGGCGAGGCAAGACACGGCACCGACTGCGTAGGCCAACAGACCTAGCGTGAAGGTCCCGCCAACCGGAAGCGCGTTCATGATCCGTCTCCACAGGGAAACGGAGAGAAGCTGAGCACGCTCGATACCAGAGCACACCAGCAACTGTTTCACGTCAGCGCAGACTTCGATGTCTGCAACTATTGCAGGATCAGTCCTCCACCAAGCCGTAGCGGCGTAGTTTGTAGTGCAGCGCCCGCGGACTGATTCCCAGGATGCCAGCGGCCTTTTCACGATGAGAAGTCACCTCAGCGAGCGTCCGCCGAATGATCATTTCCTCGACCTTCTCCAACGGCTCGCCGATGGGGATTTGCATCGTGCGCTGGGAAGGTTTGGCTGGGCGGTATTCATCCGGCAGGTCATCCATCCCAATAATTGTTTCGCTGACGATTACGGTGAGCCGTTCCATTAGGTTTCGGAGTTCTCGCACATTGCCCGGCCAGTTCAGGCCCATGAAAAGCTCGGTGACTTCGCGTGAGAGGCGCTTCCCCGCCCGCTGATAGGTGGTGGTGAACTCTTGAAGAAACCGGTCGGCGAGCATAGGGATGTCTTCGCGCCGATCGCGGAGCGGGGGAACGAAGACGGGCACCACATTCAGCCTGTAAAAAAGATCTTCCCGGAATCGCCCGGCCGGCACCTCTTCACTTAGTCTCTTGTTGGTGGCGGCTACGACGCGGAGATCCACGGAGATCAGCTTCGATCCTCCCAGGCGGCGCAGTTCCTTGGTCTCCAGAACGCGCAGCAACTCGATTTGAGTCTTCGGGTTCATCTCCCCAACTTCGTCCAAGAAAAGTGTTCCCTTGTCGGACATCTCGATCTTGCCCTGACGAGCCATATCCGCGCCCGTGAAAGCACCCCTCTCAAAACCGAAGAGCTCGCTTTCGAGCAGACTTTCTGGTATCGCTCCGCAGTTCAGAGAGATTAGCGGTCCTCGCGAACGCTGACCTCGTTGATGAATCGCCCGCGCAATCAGTTCCTTGCCAACACCGCTTTCCCCTTGAATCAGGACCGTGGCGTTGGTCGCAGCGACCATCTCGATGAGCTGGTATAGCTTGCACATCACTTCCGCCTTGCCGATCAATCCGCCGAACTCATCCTGCGTCTTAACGGCCTCGCGCAGCCGGGAATTCTCGTCCGCCAGCGCCTGACCCGCCAGTACTCGCTCGATCAAAATCGGAAGCCGCTCCTGATTGATGGGCTTTTCTATGTAGTCATAGGCTCCCTCTCGCATGGCTTCGACAGCGGTCTCCACCGTGCCGTAAGCGGTCATGACAATAACCTCCACCGACCGGTCCACGCACTTGATCTGATGAAGCAGAGATAGACCATCCACACCAGGCATCTTCAAGTCGGTAAGCACAACGCGATACCGACCCGGCTGGAGGAGTTGCAGAGCTTCCTGAGCAGTGCCGGCGGAGGTAACATCGTGCCCAAGCTTGGAAAGCAGCTTGGCGAGCGCATTGCGAATATTAGCTTCGTCATCGACCACCAAGATGCGTCCTCTCATGCGCTCATTTCCAGCTCAGTGCGAGCGTCGCTGCGGTCAGCGAGTGGGAGAGAGATGGTCATCGTCGTTCCGAATCCGGGTACGCTTTCGACAAAGATCTTCCCGCCATGGTCTGTTACAATCCGGTCGGCGATCGCCAGCCCAAGACCGGTTCCATCCGCGCGCGTGGTGAAGTACGGATCGAACATGCGGGGTACGTTCTCGGGGGCAACTCCCACACCCTGGTCGGCAAAAGCGAGGGTCACCAGATTGCGGTCCTCAGAAGATCCTAACGCCGAGCTGACGCGGATGGTGCCACCTCCCGGCATCGCCTGCATGGCGTTAATCAAAATGTTGAGACACAACTGCTCCAGCTTCGTCGCGTTGCCAAGCACGATCGGATCGCCCGCCGAAAGATTTAGAACAATCGAGATCTTCTTCTCTTCCGCTTCCCGCTCCAGCAGCCGGACCACCTGCGTGATGGGTTGATGAAGTGGGAGTTCAGCCTTAAGAATTGGTTGTGGTCGGGAGAGCTCTAGAAAGTTCGACGTAATTCGGTTCAACCGGCGCGTTTCAGCGGACAGTATTTCGAAATAGCCTTCAATGTCTGGACTGGTCGGTTGAAGACTCGCAACTTCATCGCGCAGGAGGCGGAGGTTCAATTCGAGGGCGCTCAGCGGATTCCGGATCTCGTGAGCCACACCAGCGGCGAGCGTTCCAGCCGTAGCTAAGCGATCCCGCTTGCGTAGTTCATTCTCGAGCGCCACTAGTTTCGAAACGTCCTTCACCAGGACCACAATTCCCACCCGTCGGCCAGCCTCATCGATCTGCTCGGAAATGCTGGTTCGGAGGACAACGTGTTCATTCCGGGAGTTGAGGAACGTCGAATCCTGGTCTTGGACATATTGCCCCGTCGCCAAAGCGCTTCGGATTAGGGCAGCCAGGGCACCGTGCTTTTGGGAAAGTTCTTCCAGATCAGCGTAGGGAAGTTCCGACGAAACCTCGAGAATCTGACTGGCAGCCCTGTTGATGATGGTGATGTTACCCTTCGTGTCAAAAGTGAGCACTCCGCCGACCATGCTTTCAAGAATCGCCTTCGCGGTGGTTTGCATGCGGGACAGTTTCGCCTTGGTGCCAAGGTACGAATACACTGTAACTGCGGCCGCGGTTGCGATAACGCCGAGGAGTGAAAAGAGCACGACCAGCCTGATCCAACCAGATTGAACCTGTCTCGCTGCATTCGCGATCGCCGCGTGATCCTGGCCAGGCGGGATGCTGAAGAACAGCAGGATAATCAGGACTGCGGTAGCCAGTGCCAAACCGGCGAACACAACTCCATAGCGCAGACCGAACAAGCGGATCTGCCGTTGGTTTGTTAACATCTCACTTGACTTGAGTTTACCGTGGGAAACGGACCTCTTCACTACCGCTCAGAGATGGGTCTGCCCCGAGAGTTGACGGCTAAGCGCCGACTCAAGCAGTTTTCGCGCCTCTAAATGGTTGGGGACCATGGCGATCACCCTACGGATCTCAAGGATCGCCTCCTCGGCTTTCCGGCAATCCCATAGTTTTTTGGCGAACGCCAGTCGGATGTCCGGGTCGCTTGGCGCTGCGGCGCACCAACGGCGCAGCCGGTCCAACTCATCTCGATCTTCTCTCGTATCGCCCCCGGGTTTGTAGGGTTCCGCCATGGAGCGACTACTTGGACGTAGGATTGGCAGCCTCTGCCTCTGCGAGAATTCGGCTGACGTCTTTTAGGGAATAAGGCGGCTGATCCATCAGGAGAACCGTTGAAATCTGCTGGGGAGTCAAGTGGAGAACATCCTGGAGGTGAAAGATGAACTTGGCCTTATACTCGTGAGGCCTGGGAACAAAGTGAATGCCGTTTTTCGTCACGATCGAGATCCATCCGAAACCTTGTAACTCCCAAAGCTTCTCAGTGGTGACGTTCAACTTCTCCGCAACTTGATCGACGGGGATATAAGACATCGGGCCCTTTGGGGTTTCGTGAGCAAGACGAGTGCCAGCCGACGCATTTCTCGTTAGAAGCCAGTGCGACGAGTCCCCTCTTTTCTGTGCTTTCCATTCCGGGCCGCGATGGATGGGGAGGATCTGCAATACTTGCGGCCTGAAACAGGCATTCGGATAACTGCTTTGGAACTTGGCTTTCTCTAGCTCAGGCGACGCTTATGGTCGCACAACGACGTGAAGCCGGTTGCGAGCACTTCCTCAAAAAGTTGCCTGACCCAGTAACCTAAACCCAGTTCCCGGCGTTTTACAAGCAACCCGTTTACGATAGCGGGCGCTCATCCTTTTCACCCAAAAAGAGCGCCCGCACCTCTTCACCCAAAAAGAGCGCCCGCACCTCCTCTTAGATGGCAGATCGACGATGGGCAAGGATCGGCTAAGTGCAATTTTGCACGATTCTTGCGGGTGGTCGCGAGGCCACTACTCACCTGAGAGTCCAATGTATCTTCCGCCAGCACACCATTCGGCGGCACCAACGGCTGAACCGTCGTGGTTAGAGCGTGCGGCATATAGCGGCATATAGTAGAAGGCCGACTGAGTTGTTCACGG
The DNA here is from genome assembly GCA_963838455.1 of Bryobacterales bacterium. Classification (GTDB taxonomy): domain Bacteria; phylum Acidobacteriota; class Terriglobia; order Bryobacterales; family Bryobacteraceae; genus Palsa-187. The sequence goes on along the minus strand of CAWISY010000190.1, from coordinate 6,362 downwards.
CCGCCGGGGGTTAACCTCGGGAGCCGCTACCCGCCAGGTTTACTGCTCTTGAACGCTCGCAACACCCACTCGAATCGAAGGGGCAGTCAACATCGGTGGACATCCGCGCAATGCCGACCGTCTAACCGCTGTCGAGGTCGTGCCTAGACCGGTGTTTAGTACCAATCCGCAAAGAGTAAACTCGCCGTGCAGGACGGGCTTCGAAGTCTCCTTTCGCCAGCACGGGAGGATTGGGCGGGCCAGTGAGGACTGGCAGACCGCCGGCCTGCACCATCTGCGCACAAGGCTGTGGCGAAGATCTGCATTTTGTGCAGGGACAGCGAAGCTGGCGCCGCAAACTTGGGTGGCCAACACCCACAAATCGACCTCGGCGTTCAAGCCAAAGCTGACTGCGCTCGACCGAAGCTAACGGCCCTACAATTGCCAGGGATGAGGCACATGAGAAGCAACAAGACGCCAGCAATACGGCTTACCTGCGCTACTGTAACGACCCTTGATGAGAACCGCCTAAGCACCACGATGCTATTGTCGGAACTGGTCGCTGATTATGGGGTGCTCGAGTCTGTGAAGTGTCGTTGTTCCAAGACGAAGACTATCGGAATTGCTTTCTGCGATACGTGCTGGAGCGGCCTGTCGAGCTTTCACCAGCGGGCGCTTCGTTCAGCGCGCCCCGCCTCCGGTTTTGCAACGGCATATTGGGCCGCCGCATCGTCTCTCGACATCAAGTCCGGCCGGGACACTCGCCCGTATAGTTTGTTTCGAAGGCGCACATGAAGTCGGTCGAGACGGAGTTGACCATCCTTCCCTCAAGCTCGTGATTCGGTAACGCCCGTCGCGGGGCGCACCGGATAACGCGCCCTCTATGAGCCAAATGATTGAGTTGTTCGACGATTACGAAGTGTCGTTTTATGGTTACGACGCACCGTTTGACCGCTCAGGCGATTCCTCACCACTAATTTTTGAATATCGAGACGCCGTATGTCTTCGTTTCGATGGGTGTCACATCCAAAGCGCAATGTACAAACATGCCCCCGATGACCTATTACTTCGTTACACCCGGACCATGATGAATTTTGTCCACTTCAACAACCATCCGCGCCACATCGGGATGATCGGGTTGGGGGGTGGTTCGATGGCAAAGTATTGCTATCGGCACCTTCCGGATACGGCCATCAGCATTGCCGAGATCAACCCGGAGGTGATCGCTTTGCGGGACCGTTTCTCGATCCCCAAAGACGACCATCGATTTAGAATTCACTGCGAGGATGGAGCTGATTTCGTGCGGCGACAATCAAGGCATTTTGACGTATTGTTGGTTGACGGCTTTGACGACAACGGGCAGCCCCCGCAACTGTGTAGCCGAGAATTTTATAGCCACTGTCACAGATCGCTAACATCACCAGGCCTTCTCGTCGTCAACGTGTGTGACGGCCGTCATCTAATCTCTCGCATCCGTCGCAGTTTTCGGAATCAGGTCATTGTTGCCGATGGCGCTGACAATAGTTCAAACATAATTGTCTTCGCTGGCAAAGGCAATATCCCTTCGGAATGGTCTCAGAAGGCAAAAGAGATCGCACAACGACTTCCCATCGAGCTACGGACTATGATCGCATGAACCGACTGTATCGAGGCGACTGGGCGAGCGTCATATTGGAAGCACCCAAGATGCTGCTTCTCGTGCACGGTTCATGTTGAGGCTTCCTGTAGGTCCGAATTTGGTGGAGGCCGCGGCCGAACTTTGCGCTCATTCCAAAAGTGGAGTTGGTGTCGCGAGCCCTCCCCGAACTCTCCTCTAATCACGAGCTACTTTGAGGGTTAGCGGGGAGCGTTGATTGGGCAAAGAATAGAGCTGGTAGTCAACTCGCAACATCCGAAAAAAAGGAGATCTGGTGGCATTGATGTTTCTGCTGTTCGTGTTCTTGATATTCATCGCGCTCATTGTTCTGTTTGTCGTTCCGCCCCAGCGCTTGGGTGCACGATTCGTAAGAAGCGGAGCGTCCAGCGAAGGCCACGCCGGCACTTTATGCAGCGGTGGCCGAGCCCAAAGGCGACGAAGCGACTCCGCGCCCGCGTCCGAGAGTTGACCAACACGCGGTACAGTGGGAAGGACGTGAAGCAGATCATCGCGGAACTGGCTCCCGTGCTTCGCGGCTGGGGGAACTATTTCCGGACGGGGAACGCCGACAGGGAGTTCAAACAAGATGGACGGCTTCGTGGTGAGGAGTCTGCGGCGCTGGCACTACCGGCGCGGTGGGCAACGACCGACAACACGTGCGTTTTTTCTCCGGCGATCAGCTCTACGGGAGGGGTCTGCCTCGGTTGATGGGCACCGTGAAATACCCGGTGCAAGCCACACCCAGAAGATCATCGTTAAGCCGTGTGCGGGAAAACCGCACGCACGGTTTGAAAGGGGAAATTAGAAACGGGCTGGTGTAGCCTGTACCGCGCTAAAATCTACCAATGCATGCGTGAAGATGATCAGTCGCAAACAATGGAACGCGTTCTGGTGATCGATGATGATCCAGGAGTCTTAGAGTCGCTCGCCGAAGTTCTGAGAGTTTCCGGCTTCCAGGTTTTCACCGCTGCGAATGGCCACGACGCATCGACGATGGTTTCAGATCTATCAATCGACCTACTCATCACCGATCTTGCAATGCCAGACGAGGACGGAATCGAAATCATTCGCAGAATGCGGACCAAATATCCCCAGCTTAAGATCATCGCAATCTCAGGAGCGTTTGGGATAGAAGTGCTCGGGGAGCGAGGCGACTTGGGGCGAACGCGACGCTGAGCAAGCCGGTAACGGTGGCCAAACTGCGTGATTGCATCCGCGAGCTCGGAGCAAGACGCCCCAAATTGCCGGGCGATTGACGCGAGTGATGAGAAGGGATTATGCCACCTTGGCCGATGATACGAAAGTCAACTTCCCGCGCGATCTGGTGCGCCCGCCCCCCGGGTACGTCAAAGAAGTGGACTGGCGGACGTTCATGAAGAACCAGACCACCAGGCTGCCTTTGATCACCGCGATGGTTATGGCCGCGACGAAATTGAATTCGCCGAGCTCGAATGCTGTCGCGTCCGAACAGCAAGGGATGGGAGAGGGAACGTCGGAAACGGCCCAAAATGATATTTGGCTCCTCAGGTAGCATTCGAACTTACAACCCTTCGGTTAACTGCGGCCACCAGTTCCAAAAAGGGAGTTTCGTACAACAACGCGCCCCTGCACGTCCACGCAAGGGGTCGGTGAGTTTGAAGAAGAGAGGCTCAAAAGAATCAGGCCTCGTTGACCTGACTTCCGCTATTGCCCCCTAACGGGGCTTTCCCAGCGCTCTCAGCCGCATCTTCGATGGGGCGGGATCGGGACTATGATGATTTCAAGTATGCCCGCGCCGGTTCGCTTGACCGATATCGTTGGCGTTCTGGAGAATGCAGCTGGGCGATTCCGCTCTTTTCTGGATCGCGAAGGTGTCCCAGCGAACGACGCTTCTCGACCCGGACGCGCAAAGGCGAGTGACAACCGACAGACAACGTCGCGGGTTCATAGCGGGAGTTTTGACGGGTCCGCCATACCAATTGAACCTATTTAGTACAAGATAGACCCAAGTGAAACGGAGTGAACTGCCTGCAAGCGCCTTCGATTCCCGTTAGCGCTACCAATTCTTCATAGACTTACGGGCAGCGGGGCAGCACGGGGCAGCACGCGCAAGGCACCAGAAGAAAGTCTCCCATCTGTCGAACCCCATTTTCGCAATTTTCGCCGCGGGATATTATTCAAGCAGGCAGTCGAAGTTGGTCTCATGAATCCAAAGAAGTCGAAGTGCTGGAGGATTAAGAGACTCCCTCTCGTGATACTATCGGCACAGATGCCCGTAGAACATATTGTCACGCTATTGATTCAAGAGCGAGACCGGCTGGACAGAGCTATCGAGGCTCTCCAGGGTCCGGTGAAGCGCAGGGGCAGGCCGCCCAAGGCTGTTAGCGCCGACGCGGTGAGTTCTCTGCCGGCTAAGAAGGCGCGGACCTGGAGTGCTGCGCAGCGCAAGGCCGCGGCCGCCCGGATGAAAGCGCGGTGGGCAAAGAAGCGAAAGGAATAGTTTTATGGCCAACGAACATGTGAACGTGAAGACCAAGATCCGATTTTTGGAGATCGGCATCATTTTCCTTGTTGGGATGTGCCGGAATCCGATTCCCGAAAGTGTTTGCTGGCGTGAATTGTTTGGTTCTTCGAAATTCGAGGGCGATGACCGGACAAAGTCGATCGTAAGCAGAACGCTGGCTAGGCTTCAACGTGCGGAACGGATTCAGTCCCAGCTATTTCAGGGAAGCATTTACTACACGGTCTCCTGATGTAGGTACAGTCTTCAGTTCAGTGCTGATAACTAGAAGACACGCCAGCGCGTCCGTCACCACGATTACGACCGGGTCTCCCGCTTTGGGGTCATGGGTCTCGGCCGCGGCGCGTACCTGCACCTGGAGTGACAGATCTATATCAAAATCGTATTTCGTCGTTGAAGACCTTGCGGCTTCCGTTCCTTCGTGGCTGCACTGCTTCGTCTTGGCACGCCGATGACCTCATTGGAGCTTACTTGACTGGATTTTTCGTTCGAGGATGTCCCCGGTTCCCCGGCGCTGAAACTCATCCCACCGTAGGGCCGCGTCATCATCTTGGCCGCGGAGAGCGTGCGCGTAGACATCTGCCGTCGTCCGGACCGAGGAGTGCCCCAGGCGCTCTGCCACCACTGGTAACGGCACGCCGTCGGCCACCAAGTGCGACCCGTGGCTGTGGCGCAAGGAATGTAGGCTCGCGCCTTTGGGAAGACCTAGCCTGCGGAACAGCAATGAGACCACCGCCGATATCGAGTTCGGCCGGAGTGGTGTTCCGTCCGGGTTGGCAAAGATCAAATCCAGGTCGGTGCGGTAGGCTGCCCCGAACTGCTGGCGGAATTCATCCTGGCGCTTTCGATGCGTTTCCAGAGCGGCGAGCGCGGACTCCGGCACCTTCACGTCTCGTGGCCTCTCCGTTTTCGTGCCCTTGAATTCCAGCACCTGCCGCGTCTGGGTAAGCGATCGGGTGATGATTGCGCGGCCATCTTGAATATCCGACCAGCGCAACGCAAGGACCTCGCCCCGGCGCGCACCGGTAGCGGCGGCGACTTCCAGGAATGTTGCCAAGCACCAGGGCCCGGTTGCCGATCCGAAGACCAGAACCTGCTGCGCCGGTGTTAGTGCAACGCCCCTGTGCTTCTTGGGAACCGGAGGCTCGCTGCGTGTGACCGGGTTGGTACGGACGAGCCCCCATCTCTCCGCTCGTACGAACGCGCTGGAGACTAAACCCGCAACGTGCCTCACGGTCTTCGAGCTCAGTGGGCGAGGTTGCTTGGTCTTGCGGTGATGCCCGCCGCTCTTTAAGAGCCGGTTCCATTCGCGACTGAGATGGAGGGGCGTAATCTCGCCCAAAGGCATGCACAGGAGTTCCGGCGCAAGATAGGCTGCTAGTTCCCGGTAGCGTTCGATGGTCTTGGGAGCGAGTTTCTCCTCCGCATGTTGGCGAAAGAACTCTCGGAACAACATCGCGAGCGTCGTGGGAAGCGCCGCGGCAACGGTACCAGCGCCGGCCTTGACCAACTCGTACTTCTGGAGTTCCTCCGTACGCCGCTTCGCCTCGGCGTCAATTGCCTCCTGTTTACTGGCGAAGCCCACCTCTCCAAACAATCGGCGGTCCTGCCGGGTGGAACCAGGCCCACTGAATAGATATCGCCAGACTGTTTTCCCGGATCGGTACTTGCGCTTGAAGACCGGCATCAGTTCACCACGTCTACCTCTGGTTAGCGGCTAAGTCCAGCGCTCGCTGGGAGGCCGCAGGTGCGCTCCCAGGTCAGGTATGCGTCTCGGGTGATGATCCACCGGCGGCCTAGCCGGAGTCCTGGAATGATCCCCTTTTCCAACATCGAATAGACCGCCAGGCGACCGATGCTTAGTCGCCGCGCAATTTCCGGTACGGAAATGCGGCTGCTGGGCGAATCCCCCATTTCGTCTACGCTTGGCTGATGCTGTTCTGCCATTGCATTACTCGACGACGTCCTCGTCGGTCTCCGCACCGTCCGGGCGCGGCGCAGCGATCTGCGGCAGCGTTGTAGCTGGACCGGGTTGGGGCATCGCGCTCAACAAGGTGAGATCTGCTGAACGCTTGCGCGATTTCCTAGCCAAGCCTGCCGCCCGCTCCAACTCCGCCACGCGGTCTTCGAGGTCTTCTAGGAGCCCGTCCGAGTAAAGCCGGTTGGCGGCTGCCGAAAGTCGGTGCTGGGGGTGGAGGGAAGTTTTCGCGGAGCGGCCATCTTTGAGTTGGCGCGCCGATCTTGGTT
>CAWISY010000189.1:0-10406 GCA_963838455.1 Bryobacterales bacterium | reverse complement strand
CGCGCCGATGGCCACCAGCGTGTGCTCATCGACGGTATAGCGGTGGTAGAAATCGCGCACCACCAGGCATTCGATGGCGGCCCATTCCGGCAAGGCGGCGGCCAGCGCACCGGTATCCTGCATCGCGCGCAAGCCAGCCAGCGGGCGCGGCAGCGACAGCAGCCGTTTCCAATCCGCCCACATGGCTTTCGGCGTGATCCCGCGCATGCGTTCGACGGTATCCGGCGCCAGACGCAGTTGATGCCGCGCAACGAATTCGTACAGGGACAAATCCTCGGGCGGTTGCGGCGCGCGCAGCAGAACTCTTTCGCGCGACACCGTGAATTCCGACGTCGAGAGCCGGCTGCGCCATTCATGGAACCGCCCCAGCAGCGTCCCGGGCCGCTCCGTCACGATCTCGATGGCCTGCCGCACCGCGCGGTCCACCACACGCGCGTGGCGGTAGTATTCGCGCATCAGCGCCGCGGGCTGTTCTGCCAGCGCATCCTGCGATTCAAAGCTCAACACGTTCTGGTCGCGGCCGGTCAGCTCATGCAGCCGGATGCGCACGCCGCCCAGAAACGCCATCGCGGCTTCGAGCGGGGGTATCCCTTCATGCGGATCGATCTGCATCAGCCAGCGCGTGGTCTGCAGGTCCCGCAAGCCGCCCGGAGCGTCCTTGATGTTGGGCTCCAGATGATAAATCGTATTTTGGAATTTCGCCCGCCGGCCTTCGGCTAATCCAGCCAACTGCTGCGCCACCGCGCCGCCGCGTTTCGACAGGAACAATCGAAACCGTTCCTCCAGCGCCTGGTAGACCGCCTGATCCCCGGCCAGGAACCGCCGGTCCAGCAGGCTGATGGTCAGTTCCACGTTGTCGGTATGTTCGGTGGCGCATTCGGCCACGCTGTGCACCGAATTGCTGGGCCGCAGGCCGCCGTCCCACAGCAGTTGCAGAAAATCCGCCAGCGCTTCGCGCGGAGGCGTCATCGCATCGGTCATGGTCAGCAGCAGCAGATCGACGTCGGCCTGCGGAAACAGCTCTTTGCGTCCGTATCCGCCCACCGCCAGCAGAGCCGCGCCCGTTCCCATCCGGCCGGCCAGCGTCTGCGCAAACGCTTCCAGTACCCGCCGGTCCACGTCGGCCGCACGAGCCGCTAAAATCCGATGCACGCCTTCCGGCGGCGGCGGCGGAACAACCAGTGCATCACCTACCGTTGCCATACTCATTCCCTACAGCGCGGCATCGCGACCCTTGTCATAACGCGGCATCCCCGCGGTCATCATTCCGGATCCGGATCGCGTCCGCCACGTCATACACAAAAATCTTTCCATCCCCGATTTTGCCCGATCGCGCCGAAGACACCAGAGTGCGCACAACCTCCTCCAGCCGCGGATCCGGCACCACCATCTCGAGCTTCACCTTCGGCAAAAGGTCCACCTGGTATTCCATGCCCCGGTAAACTTCCTTGTGCCCTTTCTGCCGGCCATGACCGCGCACTTCCGTAATGGTCATGCCGTCCACCCCGATTCCCTTCAGCGCCTCTTTCACATCCTCGAGTTTGTGCGGCTGAATAACGGCTTCGATTCTCTTCATGGAGGCTCCCCGGGGATTCTGCCTCTCTAGTATAGGAACTCCCTACCACAACCGCTTTTCAAACTTTTAATGGGACGGATTGAATCTTTCTATCGGGTCCAAGCTTGGCCCTCTAATTTCCCGGCACTTTCGCGATAAGTACCAGCGTGAGCCTCTTCGCCGAGCACATGCAGCAAATCTTCGACACCGCGCTGGCGGCCCAGTGCGGTGAGGAGAACGGCGGGGAAAACGGCGAAGTGACCATTCTTATCGGCCAGGACAACGAAATCTGCATGATCGCGGATTCGGATTGGCCGCTCGATTCCCTGGTTCGGGAACGCGGCGCCAAATCTGCTTACCGCGTTACCGGATCGCCCAACGGCTCGGTCCGCGTCGAGGGCCGCGAAGGCCTGCGCCGCTGCGTGATGGAAACCTCCAGCCCGGCCCGCACCGCCCGCCTTCTGCTCGGCGCCTAACGGCCCGTGCAGAAGTCCGAAAACACCGCTTGCTCGCGCACGGTTCAGTAGATGCAGGACGTTACAGAGCCGCGACTGCAAGGAGCGGTTCTTGCCGCGGGCTCTAGGCCAGCACGCTTCTCAGGACGCCAGCTTCGAGGAATCACCGGCCCGCCTCGGCCAGTTCGTTCATCCGCTCCACATCGCGCGGCTCGAAGGAAAACGAAAGCAGGTACCGAGCCACTTCGGGCGCAAGCGGCCGCCCATGAGACTGGATCAGTCGCGCCAGTATAGCAGATTCGCTATTAGGGACGATGGCCTGAGAACTCATCATGGCTCGTTTCTATGTTCGCATGCCTGTCAGGGCACCTTACGCGATCCACTCCAACTCGATCTTCTTCGCCGCCGCGTCGATCTTCGTGATTTTGAAAGTTCGAATCTGTCCGGCGCGCGGAGCCTCTGCGGCCGCCGCGGAACCACTTCCGCCGCTCTTCCATCTCTGGCTCAACATCGCCGTCATCGACGACAGGTCCGCTTTCCCCGCTCCGGCGGAAGTCTCCTGCTTCTGCTCCGGAATCTTCACCGAAGCCGATACGCCCTCGCCCAACTCCACTTTGGCGCGTCCGCCGGAGACGTCGACAATCCGTCCGCTGACCGTCTCGCCAACCTTGCGCTCCGCCAGGTACTCGTCGATGCTGGTGGGCTCCAGTTGCTTCATCCCCAGCTTGAAGCGCCGCCGCTCGCGGTCCGCCTCCAGCACCAGCGCCTTCACCACCTGCCCGACTTTCAAAACCTCGTTGGGATGATTTAAACGTTTCTCGCGGCTGATGTCGCCGATGTGGATCATGCCTTCCACGCCGCCGCCCAGTTCCACGAACGCCCCGAACTTCGCCAGGCTGGTCACCGGACCCTCCGCGGTCGCGCCCACCGGATACTTCTTCACCGCGTCTTCCCAGGGATCGCCCAGCGCCTGCTTGAGTCCCAGCGCGATTCTCTTATCCGCCGGGTTCACCCCCAGCACCGCCACCTCGACCATTTCGCCCGGCTTCACGATGTCGGCGGCCTTCACGTTCTTCCTCGACCAGGACATCTCGGTGACGTGAATCAAACCCTCCACGCCCGGCTCCAGTTCCACGAACGCACCGAATTCGGTGACGCGCGAAACCTTGCCGTGCACCCGCTCGCCTTGCACGTATTTCTGCGCGGCCAGCGACCACGGGTCCGGAGCAAGCTGCTTCAAGCCCAGCGCGATCTTTCGCGTCTCGCGGTTGATTTTCAGGATCTTGACTTCGATCCGGTCGCCGGTCTTGACGATGTCCGACGGCTTCACATTGCGGGCGTAAGCCATGTCGGTGACATGCAGCAATCCGTCCACTCCGCCCAGATCGACGAACGCTCCGAAATCGGTCAGTGTGCGCACCGTGCCTTCCACCACCGCGCCCTCTTGCAGCTCCTCGAAGGCCTTGCGCTTGGCCTCCCGCTCGCGCTCTTCCAGCACTACCCGCCGGTCCACCACGACATCTTCTTCCCCGGTGTCGAGCTTGGTGATACGGCACTCGATTTCCTGGCCCACCAGTTTCTCGAGCTCGGCCTGGTCCCGCGCGCCGCTGCGCGACGCCGGCATGAACGCGCGTACGCCCACATCCACGCGGAGCCCGCCCTTCACCACTTCGAGGACCGTTGCGGCAATCGTGCGCTTCTCCGCAAACGCCGCCTCCAGAGCGCTCCAGTCTTTGGGGATCTCCACTTTGATCGTCGAGAGCAGGTAATTGCCCTCACCGTCCTTCCCGCGGATCGAAACCAGCACCTTCATTCCCGGTTTCAGCTCGATCCCAGGAACCGGCGGCAGTACGCCGTCGGTCTTGCGCCCGATGTCGACGAAAGCTCCGTCGGGCGTCACCGATACCACCGTGCCTTCGACGGTTCCGCCCTCGGCGTGGTGGGTCTGTTCAAACTGGGAGAGAATGTCGCCGAAAGACGTGTCTTGTGGAGCCGTGTCCTGCGCGGCACTATCCTGCAAAGTTTTATCTTGCAAGTTCGCGTCTGACGAGGTCTGCGCGGACGCCTCGGGCGGGTTGGGCCCGCGAGGTGGGCTAGGAAGGTTCGGTTGGGACATGTGCGAGAAAAGAACCGGCGAAGACCGGAGCATTCTATTGTGTCATATTCCCGCAGCCGAACCTAACGCCTTCGCCTCACTGGCGTCTGCCTTTTGACGGGAGCGCCTGACCCTTAATGCGCCCCTCAATTCAGCGCCGCGAACAACTCGAGGCCCGCGTCGCCCGAGGCGCGGAACCAGGCCAGCAGCTTGGCTTTGTCGGTCAGCTCGAACTCGGTAAAGGTCCCGGCTTCGAACAGCCACTCCGCCGGAGATTCGCGCTCGACCGGGTTTCCCTTGAGGTACGCAATCACCCGCTCCGCCACTTGATCGCGAGCCTCGCCCGGCGGAATCAGCTCATACAGCCCGTGCGCCACGATCATTTTCTGATCGAACGCTTCGATCTGGTTCCCGGCGGGCACCCAAGCGTCCCACTGCGCCATGAAGCCGCTGGATTCCGCGGCCCAGTCGGTTTTCGACGGGCCAAGCTCGGTCAACCCCGTATGCGTCCGCGCCGAGCGCAAACGCTCAAACGCCGCCGAAAGCTGTTTGCCGCTGTCGGTCGCAAAAAACGCCTCGGCCTTGGCGGGACCCAGACTTTCCTTGGCGATCATCTGATCATGCACGATCGGCTCCAGAGTCTTCGAGAAGGTGTGATTGAACCATTCGACAAACGCGGCCGCTCCGCCGAACTCTTCCTGGCACCGCGCGGCGCCCAATTGCGCCACGGCCAGCTTTTTTGCGCCCTCGCCCAACGCCTCGTTGGACACTCCCAGTTCGCGAGCCCTGCTGGTCAGCCCCTCCAAAGCCTTCGCCAGATTTTCGGCCGTCACGGTGAACGCCCGATAGTCCAGAGCCGCGGTCTGCATCTTCAATCCCAGCGCACCCGCAAGCAATTGAAACTGATCCCTGGAAAGCGTCCGGTCCGCCAGCAGCAGGTTGGCGAAGCTGGCCAGTTCGCCGGGCGAATTTCCCGGCCCCATCAGGACCATCGGGTTCACTTGACCCACCTTCCCCGCCATGTCGAAATACGCGGAGTCGGCGGCGATCATGGGATCCTCGCACGGCCGCGGATCGAGCTGGGGATGGTCGATCGACTGGAACAACTCGCGAGCCCGGTCCGGGTCCGCCGCAGCCATCAGCGTGAGTATCCGATCCTGCAACGATAAGGTGTCCAGCCCAGCGCGCAAAGCCGCCTCGCGCCGTCCCGGCCGGCGATCGGCAAGTTGCGGAACGGCCACCAGTTTGACCGGCTCCTTGGCCTTCTTGGCGGCCTCAAACGCCTCTTCGAGAAGCGCCTTCCGCTGCGGGCCCTCCGGAATCTTGCCGCGCTCGGTGAGTCTAATTACGGCGTCGGCGAACAGCTCCGGCGGAGCTTTACGCGCCAGCTCGACCACGTCCTGCGCGGACACTGCTGTAGCGCAGACCACCAGTAGGATACTCAACCGCTCCGTGCATTTCCGAGTCGCGCGCGCCAGCAAGCGGTTCTTGCCCATTTCCAGCATCGCCCACATCAGAAGTTAACAATGCTCGCAAACGAGACCGGATCCAGGCTGGCCCCGCCCACCAGGGCTCCGTCCAGCTCAGGCTCCGCCATCAGCGCCTTGACGTTCTCCGGTTTGACGCTCCCGCCATACAGAATCCGGCAGGACTCCGCCGCCTTATCGCCGAACTTCCCGCGAACCTGCGCCCGCAGGAAGTGGTGCGCCTCCGCTGCCATCTCCGGAGTCGCGGTCTTGCCGGTTCCGATGGCCCAGACCGGTTCGTACGCGAGGGTCACCTCCATAAACTGTTCGACGTTCAATCCCCCCAAACCTCCCGCGAATTGCGCGGCCAGAACGGCATCGGTGGAGCCGGCTTCTCTCTGCTCCAGCCGCTCCCCCACGCAGACGATGGGCTTCAGGTCCGCTTCCAGCGCGGCAACCGTTTTCTTTGCCACCGTTTCATCGGTTTCGCCGAAGTACTGCCGCCGCTCACTGTGCCCGATGATCACCCAGCCGCATTCCACCGCCTTCAGCATGGGCGCGGAAACCTCGCCGGTATAGGCGCCTTCGGTCAGCCAGAAGACGTCCTGCGCCCCGATCTGGATATTGGTTCCGCGCGCGGCTTCCACCGCCGCGGGCACATTCACGAACGGCGTGCAGACCACCACGTCGGCGTGCGTGGAAGCGGCCACCATCGGCGCCAGCTTCTCGATCGCCGCGCGGGTGTCCGCCGCGGTCTTGTACATTTTCCAATTCCCTGCCATCACCGGCCTGCGCATAATACGTCCAGGATAGCAACCGGGGCCACCCGCGCCGGTCCACATTTTTTCTGCTAACGAGGTCCCGCCGAACGCCGTCTATTTAGCGATATAATTACGCCCAGACCGTCCCGAAATAGCCGATTGTTAAAGCCTGGAAAGGTGGAGATTATGACGCGAATTCCCGCTCCGATCGCCGTCCCTGTCCTTGCCGCCGCGTTGTTCACCCAGACGTTCGCCCAAACTTCGCCCGCGCCGGCCCCCGAAAACCTGCCGAGTTTTGAGCTCGCCGACGTCCACGCCAGCCCGCATCGCAACGACAACGGCACACGCGGCGCCATCATCCGCGCCGGTGGCCGCTACGAGTTCACCAATGCCACCATGGTGGACCTGATCCACACCGCCTATAACGTCGACGCCGATAAGGTGCAAGGCGGCCCGAGCTGGCTGGAATCGGACCGCTTCGATATCTTCGCCAAGGTTCCTGCCAAAACCTCGCCCGAAACCGCCCGCCTCATGCTGCGCAGTCTGCTGGCCGATCGCTTCAAGCTGGCGCTGCATGAAGACAAGCACGACATGCCGACCTACGCGCTCGCGGTGGGCAAAGGCGGCCACAAGCTCAAGGAATCCGACGACTCCGGCGAGCCCGGATGCAAAATGACCATTCAGCAGAACGGTGGGTTAACCTCAGAGGCAATTCAGGCCGCCGCCCAGAGCGGTGGGCAGGTGACGGTGAAGGTGGCCACGCTGGTGCAGAGTTGCCACGGCATGACCATGGCCGCCTTTGCGGAACAGCTACATACCATGATCCTAGGCCCCATGTATCTCGGCAACAACCCCGTCGCCGATCAAACCGGTCTTCAAGGGAAATGGGATTTCGATTTCAAGTACACCCCCAAACCGCCGGCCAATCCCAACCAGAATCAGACCGCCACTACGGCCAACGGACCCGTGCAAATCGTCCAGACCGGCGAATACATCACGCTGTTCGACGCCGTGGACAAACAGCTCGGCCTGAAACTGGATGCCGTCACGCTCCCCGTCCCCGTCCTCACCGTCGATAGCGTGAATCGCAAACCTACCGACAATCCTCCCGAGGTCACCGCGCAGCTTCCGCCTCCTCCCTCCGGCGAATTTGAGGTAGCGGAAATCCGGCTCAGCCCTCCCGGCACGACCAATCAGGGGAGCCGCGGCTTCCAGCCCAACGGCAGCGTTGATTTGCGCGCCTACCCGCTGAGGAGTCTCATCTCGATCGGCTGGGATCTTCCGAACGTAGACGCGCTGGTCGACGCCCCGAAATGGCTTGAGAATGCCAAGGTGGATGTGATCGCGAAACTTGCCGTCACCGGCCCTGCCAACCTGGGAATTGATGTCGATACGCTTCGCCCAGCCGTCAAGGCCTTGCTGGTCGATCGTTTCAAGGTCAAGATCCACACCGAAACGCGCCCTGGCACGGGCTGGGTGTTGACCGCCCCCAAACCCAGGCTTGCTAAAGCCGACCCGGTTAACCGGAGCGTGTGCAAGGAGGGTCCGGGCAAGGACGGAAAGGATCCCCGCACAGCCAATCCCGTTCTGGCCCGCTTGCTCACCTGCCAGAACGTGACCATGGCGCAGTTTGTGGAGCAGTTGAAGCAGCGCAACGGCGGCTATTTTGCGCCCAACGAAGCCATCGTCGATCAGACCGGGTTGACCGATGCCTACGACTTCACCCTCAGCTTCAGCGCTGCCCAGCTCATTCCCGGCACAATGATCTCCAAGGCGCTGGCCAGCGGGGGCGGGATCATCGTCAGCGGCGGCGGCCGCGGCGGCGACAATCCCAACGACCCCAACGGCGCCGTCTCGCTTCAGGATGCGCTCTCCAAGCAGCTCGGATTAAAGCTCGAGCAGCAGAAGATGCCCGTGCTGAGCTACGTCCTGGACCACATCGAGGAGAAACCGACGGAGTGAGGTCGCCTGCTCGGCTTTCTGGGCCGCGCGCGCCAGCGGCGCGTACAGGAATCCTGTACGATGAAAGTATGCCGGTCGAAACCACCTACACCCAGCTCCGCGGGACCCTCGCCTCCGTTCTCGACCGCGTCGTCGATGATCGCGAGATCGTCATTGTCCGCCGCAGGGGAGCCAGGGACGTCGCCCTGATCCCTGCCCAAGAGCTGACTAGCCTCCTCGAAACCGCGCACCTTCTCCGTTCCCCCAAGAACGCCCAGCGCCTCCTCAGTGCACTCCGGCGAGCCGAGAAACGCATCGGCAAGCCTCAGTCCGTCGAGGCCCTCCGCAAAGAGTTCGGCCTTAAAGAGTTCGGACTTGGCTCGGCACGTTGACCGCGACGCAGTCTTCCACCCTGCGTTTAGAGAGGACCTCCGCCACTGGGTCGAAACGGATAGAGGCGTCGCCTTGCGCATCCTGCAACTCATCGAGGCCGTGATGGCGGACCCGTTTGCCGGACCCGGCAAGCCCGAGCCTCTCAAATACGCCCTCGCGGGCTGTTGGTCCCGGCGCCTCACCCAGGAACACCGCCTCGTCTACAGAGTCAGCGAGAAGCGAATCGACTTCCTCCAGACCCGCTACCACTACTAACGGCGCCGCCCCTACGCCAGCCTGAGGTCGTGGAATTCCTTGATCAACTGGAAATTCGTCCGCACGGAGGTGATCGGCTCCCCGCGCTGATCGATGCGAGCCTCTTCCACAACCCCCAGCTTGTCGGCAGCCATCTGCAAGTACTCGACCTTAGCCGGGTCGATGCCCATGATGCGGCAACAGGTCGAGTCAACCGCGGGCAGGTCGCTGCCCATCACCAGCACCCCAGCCTGCTTGGGAGTCCCCTGAATCGGCCCGTTCCCTTCCATCCCCACGATTCCATCCACAATTGCGAAGCTCTTGTGGAAGATGCGGTTCAGCTCCACTATCGACTCGGGAATGCCCACCTGGTGCAGTTGATTTTTGGGCCAGCCATACACGTTTCCAGGAACCAGCCCGAAGAAATTCTTCATCGACAGGGTCGCGCCGGCCCAGTGGTGCGTCTTCATCTTGGCCAGGGAAACGATCAGGTCTGCGCGCAGCGCCGTATTGGGCAGATAGATCCGTTCCAGGTCTGCGAACCGGCTTACCGGACTCACGTCGTCGCGATTCAAATCGACGAACAGGGAATCGAAGCCTTCCAGATCCCCGCGATAGTTGGCCATTTCCGCCAGCGCGTAGGTATCGCGCCGGTGCCCCGGACCCTCCCCGATCTGCACATGCGCCGCGCCCATGCTGCGAAACGCCTCGTCCGCCGCTGCGATTACCGCGACGTTGGTGTTGATGCACGTGTCCGGATCGAACTCCACCAGGTTCGGCTTCAGCAGCACCGTTTTGCCGCGCACATTGAGGCCGCATGCGCGCATTCCTTCGAGCATGCGCTCCGCCAGAGCCGTGGAATACGAGCTCGCCTTCACGATCGCGACCGACGCTTTTCCCGATGGCGGAACTATCGGAGCTGGCCTGCGCCGGTTCCCGTCCCAGGCAGCGTATCCGCCCAGCGTCAACGCTCCCGCTCCGGCCAGCAAATCTCTGCGTGTGATCATCATGCCGGCACCTGCATAAATCGATAGTTCCCGTCCGGGGCAGCCAGGGCTTCGAGCGCCGTGATCAGCACGTCCTGGGAGGGCTCTCCGCTCAGATCGCTCACCGCGACCCCATGCACACGCATCGCGATGGTCAGCCACGCCCGCGCCAACGGCGACGCTGTCTCGGCCAGCATCTTTTTCGCGAGGTCGATCGACCGGCCCAAGCTTTCTCGCCCCTGCGACCCGCGCCCCTGCAAGCCAAGCAGCGCTATCGCCGTCGTCTCCGGATACGACCGCAAGTCTTCCCCTCGTGCGGTCCGGTTGCCGTAATTCCATCCGCCGTCTTTGGAGCGAACGTCCAGCAGCATGCCTTCGCCCAGCCGCACCCGCTCCCGCAGCTCTTTCGTATCCAGCTTCGGTTCGCTCGCCGCGGCTTGCCGTAAAGCCACCAGCGCGTGGGATGTCGGTTCCACCCAGGAAGCCGTGTCCGCCTTCCAGGGCCATCCCTAGCAATGGC
>CAWISY010000188.1:0-3240 GCA_963838455.1 Bryobacterales bacterium | reverse complement strand
ATTATGTGGCGCCGCTTCGACTCGTCGTCTTGCTAATCTTCGCCGTCACGCGGGCCGGATGGCGCGCTCTACCGCGTCAACGTGGGCATCGAAGGCCGCCCGGCTCGCTAGGGCCTTCCCCATGGATGCCGAGATCATCGCCGTCGGCTCGGAGATGCTGACGTCGCAACGGCTCGACACCAACTCGCTGTTCATTACGGATGAATTGAACGGGCTGGGCGTGGAGGTGCGGCGCAAGCTGATCGTCGGCGACGACCGCCCCATTCTGGTCGGCGCGGTTCGCGATGCGCTGGCGCACGCCGATCTCGTGATCGTCACCGGAGGGCTGGGACCGACCGAGGACGATCTGACCCGGGAATCGGTCGCGCAGGCCCTGGGCCGTGAGCTCAAGTTCCGCCAGGAGCTGGCCGACGCCATCGAGGAGCGCTTCCGCCGCCGCCAGCGCCGCATGGCCGAAAACAACAAACGTCAAGCGTATCTGGTGGACGGCGCCGAGGTGCTGCCGAACCCGAACGGGACCGCGGTGGGCCAGTGGATCAGCGAGGGTGCGAAAGTGGTCATGATGCTTCCCGGCCCGCCCGGCGAGCTCAAGCCGATGTTCGCCGGCGAATGCGTGCCCCGGCTGGCGGCCTTGCTGCCGGCGCAGGCGATCCGCGCGCGCCTGTATCGCGTGACCGGGATGACCGAATCCGACCTGGATCATCTGATCGCGCCGGTTTATTCGAAGTACACCAACCCGGCGACCACCATCCTGGCCTCGCCCGGCGATATCCAGATCCATCTGCGTGCGCGTTGCGCGACGGAAGAGGAAGCCGAGCGGCTGCTGGCCGAGGTGGGCGGCCCGATGGAGGAGTTGCTGGGGGACCGTATCTTTTCGCGCAACGGCGATTCGCTTGAAGCCGTGGTCGGGCAGATGCTGCGCGCGCGCGGTGCTACGCTAGCCGTCGCGGAGAGCTGCACCGGCGGCCTGATCGCGGAGCGGATCACCTCCGTCGCCGGCAGCTCCGATTATTTCTCCGGCGGCTTTGTGGTGTATAGCAACCGGATGAAGGAGCTGATGCTGGGAATCAGTGCGGACCTGATCGCGGCGCATACTGCGGTGAGCGAAGAAGTGGCTCGCGCCATGGCCCTGGGCGCGCGCGAGCGTTCGGGATCTACCTACGCAATCTCAACCACCGGAGAAGCGGGACCCCAATCGGCCAGCGGAGCCCCGGTCGGGACGGTGTACGTGGGTTTCGCCGGACCGGATAGCGTAACCGAAGCCCGCCGGTTCAATCTCCCCGGAGATCGCTCCCGCATCCGCATGTTCGCCGCGCAGGGCGCTCTGGATTGCCTGCGGCGCCGGATGATGGACGCCGAGCGGAAACAGGACCGCTCGGCATCTTACTAGCAAGTTCGTTTCAGTCGACTGTGAACCTCGCGGCCCCGAGTGCGTACATACAGGCGAGGGAAACAAGGATGGTTACTAAGAGGCTGCTGGCGTTGGGGGTGATGGCGGCGGGGATGGCCTGGGGGCAACCTGGAACCCGGCTGGGGCCGCCGTTTCCACCGGCGCAGCCCGATGCGCAGGGCACCCAGCGTGACCTCGGGGCGCTGTTCCGGCGCTATCCTCCCAACCTGCGCGGCGTCCTACAGCTCGATCCGAGCCTCTTGAGCAACCAGGCGTACCTGGCGCCCTATCCGGCTCTTTCCTCGTATCTGAGCCAGCATCCGGAGATTGCGCGGAACCCGTCGTTTTATCTCGGTAATCCGGACGCCGACCGTCCCGACCCGGGTGTGGAGCTCACCAATTCCTGGGGGCACATGCTGAGCGATACGCTGGGGGGCATGGCGGGCATCCTGGCGATGTGCCTGATCGCCTGGCTGATCCGGGCCTTCCTCGATAATCGCCGCTGGCGCAATGCGTCCAAGGCGCAGGCCGAGGCTCACGCCAAGCTGCTCGACCGGCTGAACAATAATGAGGATCTGCTGGCCTACATCAACTCTCCTGTTGGATCGAGGTTTCTGCAATCCGCGCCCTTGACTCTGGATGCCCCGCGCACCCAGGTGACCGCGCCGCTGGGGCGCATCCTTTGGACGGTGCAGGGCGGAGTGGTTCTGGTGGCCGTCGGAATCGGGCTCGAGGTGGTGAGCCGGCAAAGCAACTATCCGGTGCAGCAGCCTCTCCACGCGCTGGGGATTCTAGCCGCGGCTCTGGGGATCGGGTTCGTGGTTTCGGCGATAATCTCATTCATGATCTCGCACCGGCTGGGGTTGATCGAGCACCGGGCTTTGCAGATCGAAAAGGCGCAGATCGAAAAACCGCAGCCCGAAAAAGGATGATCCGGCCGGCCTATGTTTGGTGACGCCACCTATAACGATGTCAGCCGCGCCGGTGTGGAAAGCGACGCGCTCGATAAGGCCCACGCGGGTTTCCTGATGGACGAAGAGTCCTTCCGCGCCTTCTACGACCGGACCGCGCGCGGCGTGTGGGCGTACCTGGCTCGCATTACCGGCGACCGGCAGATGGCGGACGATCTTCTGCAGGAGACGTTTTATCGTTTCCTGCGCGCCCGCACCCCGTATGAAAGCGAAGCGCACCGCCGCAACTCCTTGTACCGTATCGCGACGAATCTGGCTCGCGACGCGCGCCGGCGCAGCCTGACGCATCCGGTTGCCGGTGTGGAAGGCGAAGAGATCGAGCGGGTGGCTTCGCTTGAGAATCCCCATTCCACCGAACGGCGCGCGGATTTCACGCGGGCCATGGAGCGCCTGAAGCCGCGCGACCGCGCCATGCTGTGGCTGGCCTACGCCGAAGGCGCTTCGCACCGCGAGATCGCCGGCGTGCTGGGCCTGAAACCCTCCAGCATGAAGCTGCTGCTGTTTCGCGCGCGGCGCCGGATGGCGGAGCTGTTAGGAGCGGCCAAATGATCCCTCTTAAACCCATTTCTCTCAGACCCATGGACTGCGAATTCGAGGCGGAGGTTCTAAGCGCCGCGCTGCAAGCGCGCTGGCCGGAGCGCGTAGATGCGGAGCTGCGCGCGCATGCCGCGGGCTGCGCGATTTGTTCGGAGACCGCGCTGGTGGCGGGCGCAATCGAGCAAGCTCGCGAGGACTCGCGCCAAGCGGCGGCCATTCCGGATGCCGGCCGGGTGTGGTGGCTGGCGCAGTTACGCGCGCGGCGTGAAGCGGTGCGGGCCGCAGACCGTCCCATCACGCTGATGCAGGTGGCCGCGTTCGCCTGCGCCACCGGCTTGCTCG
>CAWISY010000187.1:0-7516 GCA_963838455.1 Bryobacterales bacterium | reverse complement strand
GTTATGTGGCCGCTTGGTTCCAGTAGAGTATTGCTAAGGCGTCTTCGACTTGGTCAATGCCGCGCGAACCTTGCAATGGATCGGCGAGCCGGCTCTGGCGCTGTCGAATATGAAGCGCGCCGCCAAGCCCGGAGGCCGCGTGGTTGTGTTGGACTACAATCTCGCGGACAATCGCTGGGAGCCAGGCGTGCCGGAGGAATTCTCCAATTTCTATCGCGCGTTTCTGGATTGGCGCGCGGCGAATCATTGGGACAACCACATGGCGGAGCACCTCCCTGATTTGTTTCGCGCGTGCGAATTCGACGAGATCGAAGTGCACGTGAGCGATCAAACAGCCATGCGCGGCGACGCCGGCTTCGAAGAAAAGGCCGGCATCTGGACTTACGTCACCGGCGTCCTCGGACCACAGATCGTCAACGCAGGTTTTCTCACAGAAGGGCAGCCTGCGGAAGCCGAGCGAGCTTACGTCAATTGGGTCGCCCAAGCGCTGATCCGGCAAACTCTCGTCATGCGCACTGTGGAAGGAGTCGTCCCGCGATGAAGGTGCTTCTGTTCGGCGCCACGGGTATGGTCGGACAGGGAGTGCTGCGCGAATGCCTGCTCGCTCCCGATGTGGAATTGGTGCAAACCATCGTGCGCGCCGCAACCGGAATCGCGAACCCGAAATTGCGCGAAATTGTGCGCAAGGATTTCTATCATTACTCGGATGCGGAGGCCGAGTTGGGCGGTTTCGATGCATGCTTTTTTTGTTTGGGCGTGACCTCTGCCGGTAAATCCGAGGCCGAGTACACGCATCTCACCTACGATCTGACTCTAGCGGCAGCCCAGACGCTCGCGCGGCTGAATCCGCAGATGACTTTCGTGTACGTTTCCGGGCAGGCGACCGACAGTTCGGAGAAAGGGCGCATCATGTGGGCTCGCGTGAAGGGAAGAACCGAGAACGCGATTCTCGCGCTTCCGTTCAAAGCCGCGTACATGTTCCGCCCCGGCGCGATTCAACCGATGCATGGAGAGCGCGCCAAGGCGGCTTGGATCAGCGCCACCTATCGTATACTCGGGCCTCTGCTCTCTCTGCTTCGCCGGTTGTTTCCCGATCGCATCCTGACCACCGAGCAGATCGGCCGGGCCATGCTGAACGCGGCCCGGCGCGCAGACGCGAAAACCGTCCTCGAAACCCGCGACATCCGTGCTCTTTCAGCAACTTAGCGCCTAAAGAAATCCTTAATGGCGGGCATCACGCCTTTGGATTGAAACGCCGCAAATTCTGCCCCTATACTCCAATCAATGTTAGTGCACAGGAAGATGCTCATCGGTTGCCTGTTGGCGGCATCTTCCTGCGCCTAATTTTTTGCTACTTGCGGTTCGCGCTATCGTCGTAGCGCGGGTGTGCAATCAATTCCACTCTTACCATGCCGTCGTTGGTAACAACTTCCGACCGGTAAACCGTTCCCGGTTCCCCGTTCTGATTGGCGCTGATCTGTTGGCTATAGGTGTCCTGGTTATACGGGTTGTCGGTGCCGGGCGTCAGGACGATTCGCCCCTGGTTTTGGTCTTGATTCTGGGTCTGGTTGGCGGATACTGGCTGCGCTCGCGGAGGTTGCGCGAGCACAAAGGTAAACGCCGAGCTACCCAAGATCAGGGATGTTGCCATCACGGCAGTTCTCATTTTTCGTAATTTCATAAGATTTTCTCCCGGCCGCGTCGCCCCTGTTGGCGCCTCGGGTTGAGATCACTTTTGGTGGTTGCATTTCCGATGCCAGCCCCGGTTGCCGCCGACTTGCCGCGATGACGCGTGGTGCGCTTGTCTGGAATCAATCTTGCAACGGCAAAACGGAGGCGCAAAACAAGCGCGCGAAAGGGAACTGTATGAGATTCTTGTCAGAATGTGCTGTGTTGGGAATGTTGGCCGCGAGCATCACCTTCGCACAGGACGTGAAAACGGACTATGATCATCACGCTGACTTCGGGACCTATCGAACATATTCCTGGGCCAATGTTCAAACGAAGGATCCGCTGTGGGTGGATCGTATCAAGAGGGCGGTGAACCAGGAACTGACGGCCAAAGGATGGATGATGGTTCCTTCCGGCGGCGACGCCTCGCTCGTAGCGATCGAAACCACCCACGAAAAACAAACTTTGGACACCTTCTACGACAATCTGGGGGGAGGCTGGCGCTGGGGCGGATTCGGCGATGCCACCACAACTACGGAGACTTATAAGGTCGGCACGCTGGTGGTGGATATCTTCGATGCAAAGACGAAAAAACTGCTCTGGCGTGGATCTTCCAGGGACACGCTATCCGGCAAGCCCGAGCAGAACGAAAAGAAGCTGAATAAGGGCGTGATGAAGATGTTCGACCATTTCCCCCCGGGACGCGCCCAAATCGTGACACCGGAGACGCTCCCATGACTCACTCCAAAATGACTCACTCCATCATGAAGTGGACCGTTGCTGCGGCGCTGGCTCCGGCTTTGGTGACCGCGGCTTTGCTGGCTCAAACCTCCCCGCATTACGTTAATGCGCGGAAATTTCTCAAGACCGCGCAAGTCCTGATCCGCATTCCGCCGCAACCGAACGTGCAATTGACGCTGAAGCCGGCCGACGACGCAGTGCAAGCGGCGATCGGCGAACTGGACCGCGGCGCGCACACCGGTCCCCAGGACGGCGCGGAGCAGCTTGGCGCCGGGGCAAGCCAGATGAAAGAGGGGGATCGCCTCCGCAGCATCGTCGATCTTCTGCATTCCGCCCGCAACGAGATCAATCAAGAGACCAGCAATGCGGACTGGCGCGCGTCCGCCTTGAAGCATATCAACGCAGCGCTTGACGCCGTGCATCGTGCCGCGGTGAATGCCCACCTCGATCGCGAAATCGGTTCGTTCTAGAACGGGCGGGGAATCAGGTCTTTCTCACTTGCCGTCTACAGAAAATGCCAGCAGCACGTTGCCCGGAGTTCCACCCGCCGTCGGATAGCCTGAATTCACGAAGACCATCCCCGCTCCAATAGTCGGCCCCGCGCCATCGAGCGAACCTCCGCGGCCGGCCACGCCGTTGACCGTCGTATACTCGCGCTCCGTGTCGAAGTCCCAGACGATTCTGCCGTCGGACATCGCATACGCGCGGATGTGGCCGTCGACCGAACCGGAAAACGCCACACCCGGCATCGCGCTGACCGCGCCGGATTGCGCGGGGCTGCATCGCGGACGATCGCCGCAGGCCCCCGGAGCGGTGTGCCAAACCTGCTTGCCGTCAGTGAGGCGCAGGGCGAACATGCCTCCGCCTTTCTTGGGATCGGCGTCGGTGCTCTGCGAATAGGTGAGCCGGACGCGGCCGATATCGGACAAAGCCACGTAGACGTTGTTCGCATCCGCGGCCGAGCCCCATTGCACGCCGCCCATCGAGCCTCCGGTGCCGATGCGCGTCTGCCAGATCACTTCGCCTTGGTTGTCCGGATCGACGGCGTGCACCACGCCGGATTTCTGTCCGGCCACAAGCGCACGTTTCCCGCCCGGAAGATCCACCAGAATCGGCGAGGAGGAAAAATCCAGATCCGGCCCGTCCACCTCGGGACAGTTGGTGGTGTCCGGCATGCGGCAGGCGACATTATAAGAATCGCCGGTGGTCATCTGCCGCGACCATAGAATTTCTCCCGTCGCCAGGTCCAGTGCGACGAAAGCATCGCTGGTGCGCGTGGCCGGGTCGCTGTAATTGTCGCCGGTGGTGACGTACACGGCGTTGCGCCTTTCGTCGATAGCCGGGCTGGACCAGATGGGCGCGCCGGAGGGCCCCCACAGTTGCGTGCCTTGCTTGTTTTTCGTGGTCGGCTTGGGCTCATCGATCATGTAGGTTTTCCAGATCTGCGAGCCGTCCTGCGCCCGCAGCGCCACCACCGCGCCACGGAACTTGCAGCACTGGTAATCGGGAGCCGCGCCCGCTCCTTCTTCGCCCGAAGCCAGCGGAACATACAGGACGTTCCGGTATAGCGTCGGCGAGCCGGTCACGCGAGCTACCGGATAATTGTCCACCTTGGCCTTCCACAGCAGCTTTCCGGAGGCCGCGTCGACGGCGTACATGTTGGCCACGCCGTCTCCAAAATAAGCCGTCAGCAGCGGACCGGAATCCGCGTTTCGCATGCCCAGATTCACGGCCGCGCGCACCCAGGAATCCGCCTGGAAATACCAGTGGACGCAGCCAGTCTTCGCATCCAGCGAATACACCGTTCCGCTGGAGCTGCCCAGGTACAAGCGGTCGCCGTTGATGGTGACCTTTGCGTAGGACTGCAGATCGCCGGGGAAGGCGAAGGCCCACTTCACTTTGAGGCGCGGCACGTCCGCCGCGGCGAATCCCGGCTGATTCTGGAAGTGCGTATTGGCGATGCCCTGGCCCCATCCGGTCCACACTGGAGCGGAGGGGAGCGCCCGCGTCGATGTAGCCGGACACATGGCTTGCGCCGAGGGTTTGGTCTCGATCGCGCCCAGCTTCTTACCAGAGACGAATTCCGCGATGGCGCGACGCTCTGGCGAGGTGCGGCGGCTGGTGACCGAGATCATCGGCCCGCTTTCGAGCGCCGCCAGGACGCGATCCGCGCTCATGGCCCGCAGAGCCTCGCGCGAGGGTGCGCGGTCCGCGCCGCCCTCATGACAGGTCGCGCACATTTGTTTGTAGAGCGCCTCGCCATTCTGTCCCAGGAGAATCGACGCGGTTCCGGCCAGCAGCAGTGCGAATTTCATACCGCGCGGAATTATAGCAGAATACAGGAATGCACCGAATCGTACTCACTTGTGGGTTGGTCGCTCTGGCTATCTTCGAGAGCGCTTGCGCGCCTGCGCCTCAGACTCCGGCCTCGCGCCCGGATTTGTCGAAAAATGTTTTCATCGTCACCCATATCGACGTGATGCCGGACTTCGCCGAGGGGGCCAACCAGGCGATTCAGAAATACGCCGCCGACAGCCGCAAGGACCCCGGCTCGCTGAGCGTCGAGGGCATGGTGCAGGACGGGCGTCCGAATCACTTCACCATCGTTGAATTGTGGCAGAGCCGCCAGGATTTCGAGGCGCACAGCGGCCAGGCGCACACCCACCAGTTCCGCGACACGCTGCAGCCGATGCTCGGCGCGCCGTTCGATGAGCGGCTGCATGAGCCGATGCCATAGGGACTCTGGCCCTTTTCTTTGAGCCGGCTACCAGCTCATCCGGCGCCGCATCTCCGTAATGTGCGCCGTGTGATGGCGCGTGTGCCAGGCCATGGCGCGCAAAACATCTTCGACACAAAGCGTGCCCCACTCGGAATTCTGGAAACGGCGTGACCAATCCGCGGGCTGCAGCGATTGAAAGAAAATGCACCAGCGCTGGGTGACGCCTTCGAAGATCATCAGCGACGCCTCAACCGGAGCGGTGCGGCTGTCGGCCAACTCCGCCCACGCCTGCTCCGCGTAGGTTTTCGTCATCGGCAGGTCTTCGGTGACGGCGAGCTTGGGACGGATGTACCAGTTCAGGTGCGCGTCGGCCAGATGATGCGTCACCTGGCGCAGCGTCCAACCGCCTTCGCGATACGGCGTGTCGAGCTGCGCGTCTCTCAATCCGGCCACGGCGGCGCGCAACTTCGCCGGAGCCTCGGCAAGCTGGGCGAGCCAGAGGAGCCGGTCGTTGGAATCGAAAGCATCGCTAAATTTGAACGGGCCTACGGGATAACGAACGCTGTCGGGTGCGGGCGTCATTCCTCAAATGTAGCAATCCGAGCGAAGTGCGCAGTGATAGCATCAGGGTCTGAAGTCCCTTGGAATGCCGGAATTGTTGGTTGCCATCCTCGTCGTCACGGCGTTGGTTGGTGGCACGAGGCTCGCGGACGTCGCGCAGGGCCTCGCGGAAGCGATCCGAATCTTCAAGGGAGGCGGGCCTGGCTCGCCGTCACACCCGGTTCCAGCGAATGACTCCGCCTTCCTCCTTCGGAAGCGCCGCAAGAAGGACCAGGATTAGGGCAGCCGGAACGCCACCAACTGGTCCCCCGCGACCACGGCCACATACTGCTTCCGGTCCTTGCCTTGGTAGGTGATCGGGCTGGCCTGCGCATTCGCGCCGAGCTTCACCTCCCATAGCAGCTTGCCGGTCTTCGATTCATACGCGTGGAAGCGCTGATCCGTCGATGCTCCGATGAACAGCACTCCGCCCGCGGTCGCGACCGACCCTCCGATATTGATCGATCCGGTATTCATGACTCCCTTGGCTTCCAGCGCGTCGATGCGGCCGAAGGGTTCGCGCCAGGCAATGTCGCCGGTGTTGAGGTTGACCGCCGCAAGCTCACCCCATGGCGGAGCCTGACACGGCCATCCGGTCATGGGATTCGAGAACCCGGTATTGGCTCCGCGCGGCCCGATGCGGACGTACGCGGTCCCGCTGTCGTTGGGAGCGCTCTTGCCGCCTCTGCCTCTGGCAGGCAGTTCCGACGGCTTGCCCATATGCCCAATCGCTCCTTCGCTGCGCGTATTGATGAAGTAGTAGCCTAGCGCGGGATCCACGCTCGCGCCGCCCCAGTTAGCGCCGCCGTTGCTCGCCGGAAACACCACCGTCTGCTTGGTCCCCATGGGTGTGAACGGCCCCTCGTTATGTGTGCCTCCGTTGGCGTCGAACAAGGCCTCGCAATACTGCTGCTGTTCCGGCGTGACCTTGGCGATCTCCTCGCGGGTCATGCCTTGCCGCGTCAGCGCAGGAGGCTTTACCGGAAACGGCTGCGTCGGCGAATACCATTCGCCGGGCGTGTCACCCTTCGGCACCGGCCGCTCCTGGATCTCGTAGATCGGCTTGCCGTCGCGACGGTCGAACATGAAAATGAACCCGGTCTTGTTGGATAGGATCACCGCCGGAATCCTGGTTCCATTGCGGACGATATCGGTCAACACCGGAGGTCCAGGCGCGTCGTAATCGAAGACGTCGTGATGGATGGTCTGGAAATACCACTTGAGTTTTCCGGTGGCCGCGTCGATCGCCACCAAAGAATTCCCGAACAGATTGTTGCCCGGCCGGTCGCCTCCGTAGAGATCGGCCGCCGGCGAATCGAAGGTAACGAACACCGTGCCGCTCTGCGCGTCTACGCTGAACGTGGTCCACGCGTTGGTGCCGGAGCGGTTCTTCCATCCGTCATTGAGCCAGGTCTCGTGGCCTTTTTCTCCCGGCTCCGGTATCGAATGAAAGGTCCACACCAGCTTTCCGGTCAGCACGTCCCACGCCCGAAGATCTCCGCGCGGGCCCAGTCCCGGGCTGTCGATTGTATGCGCACCGGTCATTACCAGGTTCTTGTAGATCACCGGGGCGGCGGAAAGTCCGTAATGCTCCTGCGGAAGCCCGTTCATCATTCCGGTTTTGAGATCGATCTCGCCGTTCGTGCCGAAACCGGGAATAGCCTTGCCAGTCTTGGCGTTCAGCGCGATCAGGAATCCATCAGCGGTTCCAAACACAAGCTCGGGAGGGTTGCTTCCCTGGCCGGGCCAGTACGCGATGCCGCGCGGAGGCCGGCCGGCGTGAGC
>CAWISY010000186.1:0-8290 GCA_963838455.1 Bryobacterales bacterium | reverse complement strand
ATCCGAGCGGGTGGGCGTTTTCTTTTATGTGACTCCCGCCAATGACGCCGGGGCCCGCGCCGCGCTGGCGCGCAGCGGCTTCGCGCCGTATCAGCCGTAAATCGTCGATACGCAAGCGGTTTTGGCGCCGATTTTGGACGCGGGCCGAGCGGATAGGCCGTAAGATAAAAATATAGTGAACTACCGCTTGCCGCAGTGGCTGCGCCATGCGATGTACAACCTGCGCGGCGGATTCCTGGTCCGCCCGCTGATCATCGCCCTGACTCTGGGATTCGCCGGCGCGATGTTTTCGTGGCTGGAAGAAACCTTCCCCTCTTAAGCGATTTTGTCCCCCCGGCGCTGTTCCCCTCGCACGCGGATCCGCAGGTGGCGCAGGTACTGCTGGGCGGCATTGCGGCGTCGATCATGACCGTGGTCTCGATCGTTTTCGCGATCGTGCTGATGACCCTGACTCTGGCGTCGATGCAGTTTTCCCCGCGCATCATTGTCAGCTTTGCGCGCGACCGGGTCACGCAGTGGACGCTGGGGATCTTCCTGGGGACTTTCTGCTACTGCATGGCGGCTCTGCCGGCGGCCCGCTCGCTGCCGCATCCCTTCGCGCCGGTCGCCACGGTTATGGGCGCGATGCTTCTGGCGCTAGCGTGCGTAGGCTGGCTGCTGTTCTTCATTCATCACATCACCCAGGCCATCAGCGTCAGCCACATTGTCGACCGGATTGCGACGGAAACCGTGGCGATGCTGGATTTGCTGATGCCGGAGCCGCGCGCGGCCGGTGTGGGACTACAAGAGCCGTCCCCGGCCGGCGGCGAGGAGACGCCGATCCTGAGCGAGGAGTCCGGTTATATCCGCTTCATCGATATCCCGGCCCTGGTGATCGTCGCCAAGGCCTGCCACGTAACCTTGAGAGTTTCCCGCCGGGTGGGACAGTTCATCCCGGCAGGCACGCCGCTGCTGCTGGCGACCAAAGCCGGGCGGCTGACGCCCGAAAAGCTCGCCGAGATCCGCGACGCCTTCGACCTGGGACCGGCGCGCACGCTGGAGCAGGACGTCGAGTTCGGCGTACTGCAGATCGTGGATATCGCGCTGAAGGCGATTTCCCCAGCCGTGAACGATCCCACCACGGCGATCAGTTCCATCGATCAGTTGAGCCGCATCCTGATCCATTACGTGTCGCGGGCGCCGCTTCCGCACTCCCACTACGATCCGCCCGGCGTGCTGCGCGTCAGCGTGCCTTGGATCGATTTCGATCACCTGCTGAGTTCGGCGTTCGAGCAGATCCGGATGTATGCGAAGGGGGACGTCGCGGTGAGCCTGCGCATGCTCCGCGCCCTGGATGACATCGCCAGCGCCGCCATCGACCCGGCGGAAAGGCGTTCGCTGCGCGAGCAGGCTCGCCGCACGGTGGAGGGTTGCGCGGAGCGGCTGACCGAGGAGGAGTTGCGGCCGCTGCGCGAGCGCTTTGCTGGTCTAGAAACGCTGGCCTAGAACTCGATCACGCGGTTAGGACGAACTCTTAGCGCTCAATCACCATGGAGCAGACACGCTGCTCCATATCAGGCCGATGCGCCCAAGGCCGCGACCACCGCATCGGTGAACTCGCGAGTCCCTGCGCTGCCGCCCACATCGCGCGTCAGATGGCGGCGGTCCGCGTAAGCGGCTTCGACCGCGGCGCGCAGGCGGTTGGCCGCGGCCTGCTCCTTCAAGTGCACCAGCATCATGGCGGCGGAGAGCATCATCGCCGTGGGATTGGCGATTCCCTTCCCCGCGATATCGGGCGCGGAGCCGTGCACGGCTTCAAAGACGGCGTGCCTTTCTCCCATGTTGGCTCCGGGCACGACGCCCAATCCGCCCACCAGGCCCGCGGCCAGATCCGAGACGATATCGCCGTATAGATTCGGCAGCAGCAGAACGTCGAACTGCTCCGGCCGGATCACCAGTTGCATGGACGCATTGTCGACGATCAGTTCGCGGTATTCGATGTGCGGAAAGCGCGCGGCAACTTCCCGGCAGCAGCGCAGAAACAGGCCGTCGGCCAGCTTCATGATGTTGGCCTTGTGAATCGCGGCCACGCTTTTGCGGCCGAGCTCGTCGGCAAAGGAAAACGCCGCTTCCGCGATGCGGATCGACGCGGTGCGGGTAATCACCTTGAGGCTGGTGACCACGTCCTTGACGACTTCGTGCTCCAGGCCGGAGTACAGATCCTCCGTGTTTTCGCGGAAAATCACCATGTCGATCTTGACGTCGCTGAAGCGCGTGACCAGGCCGGGCAGGGAGCGCACCGGCCGCACGTTGGCGTACAGGTCCAGGCGCTTGCGGAGCGCTACATTGACGCTGGTGTAACCGCCGGCGATGGGCGTGGTCACGGGTCCTTTGAGCCCGGTGCGTGTTCGCTCCAGGCTGTCGAGCACGTGCTGGGGAAGGCTCTGGCCGGTCTGCGCGATGATATCCGCATTCAACTCGGCGACTTCCCAATCGATTTTGACTCCGGTGGCGTCGACGGCTGCACGCGCGGCGGCGGAAACTTCCGGGCCGATGCCGTCGCCCGGGATGAGGGTAACTTGATGGGGCACTAAGGTCTATTGTAACCGGCGGGGATGCTGGAAAGCGCAAAAACCGCTTGCTTCGCGCGCGGCTCAGAAATGCGCCGACGGGCGGCGATCACTTTTCAGCGTCCCGTTAGAGACTGAAGTTGGCGGCCAGGACGCCAGGCAGTTCGGGAAGCGCGCGGCTCAGGGCCAGATGCAGCACTCGCGAACAATCGGAGCCGCCGATGAGCACGCGTTGCAACTCGATACCCACGCGGTACTCATCCTCTTCCGGGCTGGCATGCGCCACGAAGCCAAACAGCCGGCTGTCGTCGACGTCGACTTGCACGATGTCACCCGCCGAAAGCGCGAATGCTACGGCCACGCCCATGCCGGACACCGAGATATCGGTCAAACGGCCCAAGCCACACTGGGCCGGCTTGGCGAGGTTGGTGACGCGCACGTCTATTTCGGGTAGCCCGGCGGCCAATCCGGCTCCGGTTGAAAGGCGATGCTCCAGACGTCGCTCCACGTTCACAGTTATCGGCAGTTTTAGCGCGGGCGATAGGGAGGCGCTGAGACCATCCAGGCCGCCTCCCGGCCCACGCTTCTGAGGAACAGCCCGCACAACGGAGCCTGGGTCGCGGCCAGACCGGCTGTTACTCCCGTGCATGGAGGGCCGCGACCGGCCCTTTGCGGGCTATTAAGACTGTGGGACTACATTTCGCCGTGCTCAGAGGAATGGAGCTTGCTGGCTTCCTCCGAGTGGTGCTCGGCCTGAACCTGGTGGCCATGCGCCACGTGGGCGTGATGACCGGCCTTGTCGTGGTCGCCCGATTCGTGATGCTCGGCTGCCGCCTTGTGGTGCAGGGCGGCGTGTTCGTGGTGTTCAGCGGCTTTGAGGTGATGCTCCGCGGGTTCTTTCGACATGGTTTAGTAGAACCTCCGCGATATGATACACAGCGAATGCTGACAGGCGAGTGACGGCGGGGTGAAGAAGAGATGGAGTGGACAAAAAGGATCAACCTTTTCCGGCCGGGGTTCGTCTACTCTGTATTCAAGATGCGCACCGCACTTTTGACTACCGTTGTGTTTCTCCTGGGGTTCGCCGCGATGTTTGGCCAAGCGCCGGAGCCGCAACCCCTCACATCTCAGGCACGGCTGACCTTTGAAGTCGCGTCGATCAAAGCCTTCGAGATGCCGGCGGCGGGCGGGGGCAGGGGCGTGTTCTTCGGCCGCGGCGGCGGACCTGGGACGAAGGATCCGGGACGAGTGAACTGGTCCGGCGCCACGCTGCACGACTTGATGGCGAACGCGTACGACGTGAAACGCTACCAGGTGACCGGACCAGCATGGATCGACACCGAGCGCTACGACATCGTCGCCAAGGTGCCGGAGGGCGCGACCAAGGAACAAGTCCGGGTGATGTGGCAGAACCTGCTGGCGGACCGCTTCGGGGTGGTGTTTCGCCGGGAACAGAAGGAGTTCACGGTGGAGGAATTGACAGCGGCCAAGGGGGGTCCGAAGCTGAAGCCGACGGATCTGGATCCCAACGCGGCGCAGCCGGCCCAGCCGGCTCTACCCGACGGGCCACCCAAACTCGACTCCAACGGGTTCCCGCAGTTGAACGGGCCGGGCTTGATCGTCATGGTTTCAGGCGGGCGGGGCGGCGCACCGGTGGGGCATCTGGTGGCGCGGGCAAAGTCGATACAGGATCTGACGGATTTCCTGGGAATGGAAATGAACAAGCCGGTGGTGGACAAGACCGGCTTGACCGGGCGATACGATTTTACCCTCGAATACACGCCGGATCTCGCGGGAAGGGGCTTGCTGCCGCCTCCGGGTGATGTGGGGCGGCCGCCGGGAGGAACGGGCGCCGTGGGAGACGCCGCGGAACCGGGAACGAACCTGGGGGCGGCGGTGCAGCAGCTCGGGCTGAGGCTGACTTCGGGGAAGGCGAAGCTCGATGTGCTGGTGATTGAGAAGGCGGAAAAGACGCCGACGGAGAATTGAAATGGAGCAGTGTGTCCGCTCCAGGGCGATAAATGACCGCTTCCTTCGGTCGCGGCTCAGTCGGACCAAACGGAGCCGCGACTGGAAGGAGCGGGATCACGCCCCCGCGGCGTCACGGCCGGCGTACATCTCGCTCACCAAGTCTCGGTGATTTTCGAGCACGCGGGCGCGGCGCAGCTTCATGGTCGGCGTAAGCTCGCCCAACTCGATGGAGAATTCGCGGTCCAGAATTTTGAATTTGCGGATGCGCTCGAACTCCGCCAGCTCTTTGTTCGCCGTTTTCACGGCGGCTTCGACGGCGCGCTGGGCTTCGTCTTTGCTTCCGGTGACGCTCGTCGCATTGATGCTAACTAAGGCGCAGACGTAAGGGAGCCGGTCGCCGATCAGCAGCACGTGACTGATCAGCGGCTCGCGCTTGAGCAGAGCCTCGATGCGCGCCGGGTAAATCTTCTTGCCGTTGGAGGAGACGATCAGGTCCTTCTTGCGGCCGGTGATGTAGAAATAACCCTCGGCGTCTTGCTCGGCGATGTCGCCAGTGGCGAGCCAGCCGTCGCGCAGCACCGCTGCTGTTGCCTGAGGATCGTTGAAGTAGCCGGAAAAGAGGCACTCGGCGCGCAGCAGCAGTTCGCCGTCGTCTTCGATGCAGGCTTCGACGCCGGGCAGAAGCTTTCCGATGCTGCCGGCTTTGGGACGGTCCAGAGGATTGAGCGCGGCTACTCCGCCCTCGGTCAGGCCGTAGCCTTCAATCAGCGGCATGCCGATGGCCGCATAGAACTCGGCCAGATCCTTGCCGAGCGGCGCCGCGCCGGATGCGGCCACGCGAATGCGCCCGCCCAGACGCTCGCGAACTTTCGCGAACATGATCTTGTCGAAGCCCCGCAGCGCGGTTCGCATCCAAGCGGGAACGGCCTTGCCCTGCTGGCGCAGCCGCGCGGCTTCCGATCCCAGTCCGACGCCGAGATAGAACAGCTTCCGCACCGCGGCTGGCCGCTTGCGGATCTCGACCGTGATGGAGGAGTACACGCGCTCCCAGACGCGCGGCGGAGCCAGGAAGAAGGTCGGCTTGATGGAGCGCATCTCGACGGGGAGCTTGCTCAATCCTTCGGAGAACCACACGCAAGCGCCTTCGAGCGCCGGCAGCAGCTCGACGACAACGCGCTGCGCGATGTGGGCGGAGGGCAGAAAGGCGATGGTGGAATCCTCGGGCGAGAGCGGCATCACGTACGGACCCATGTCGAGATTGCTGACCACGGCGTGATGGGTCACCAGGCCCATCTTGGGTTCGCCGGTGGCGCCGGAGGTCATATAGAGGATGGCGTAATCGGAGGCGTCGAATTCGAAGCGGATGCGTTCGAAGGCCTGCGGATCGCGGTCGAGAACGCGGCGGCCTTCGGCGCGCAGGGATTCCAGGGTTTCCGCGCCATCGGCGGGCTCGCCGGTGAGGAGAATCCAGCGGATCGCTTGGTCTGGATGCGACGGGCCGGGTTCGGATAATGCGCGCATCGTCTTGGCGTCCTCGGCGAAAGCCACGCGCGCTCCGCAGGCTTTGAGGGTCGCCCTTTGCTCGTGGTGCGGAAGGCTGGTGTAGAGCGCGGCGGCGATGGCGCCGCAGGACATCACGCCGAGGTCGGCCAGGTAAAATTCGGCGCGGGTTTCGGAGGCGAGCGCGACCATGGCCCCCTTGGCGACACCGGTCGCGCGCAATCCTACGGCAATTTCGCGCGCCGTGTCCGCATATTCGCGCCAGGTATAGGCGCGGTACTTGCCTCCGCCCAAGGGCTGTTGCAAGGCGATTTTATCGGGAATCTTCGCTGCCGTCGCCTCCAGCACGGCCCACATCGTTCGCGAACTCATTCGCCCAAATGCTACCATGCGGGGTCACCCGCAAGCGCGAGTCCAGACTGCATGAATCCAGCCGAATTCGACAACATCGCCCGCGCCGAACGCGACTTCTGGTGGTACCGCGGCATGGGCGAGATCCTTTTCCGGCTGCTCGACGGGTCGCGGCTGGGGAGCGACGCGTCGCGGCTGGGAAAAGACGCTTGCGTCCTCGAAGCCGGCTGTGGCACCGGCTACATGTCGAAGCTGCTGGGGGAGCGCTATGGCTGGCGGATGACGCCGCTCGACTTGGGGCGGGAGGGCCTGGAGTATGCGCGCGGGTATGGGCTCGATCGGCTGGTACAGGCCGACATCACCGCGCTGCCGTTTGCCACGGGCGCTTTCGATGCGCTGGTGTCGCTGGACGTGCTGGTGCACTTGCCTCGCGGCGGCGAGGGCGCGGCCTTCGCCGAGTTCGCGCGAGTGCTTAAGCCGGAGGGGCTGCTGGTGGTGCGCGTCTCGGCGCTGGATGTCCTGCGCAGCCGCCATTCGGATTTCGCGCATGAGCGCCAGAGGTTCACTCGTTCGCGGCTGGTGAAAGGCCTAGAGGCGGCCGGTTTCCGGGTGGAGCGCGTAACCTATCTCAACGCTCTGCTGCTACCGGTCTCGCTGTTCAAGTTCCGGGTGTGGGAGCCTTTGACGCGAGCCCCGGCGCAGAGTGGAGTGGGAGCAGTGCCCGGCTGGCTCGACCGGGTGTTGTATTCGGCTCTGAGAATGGAGGCCGGTTGGGTGGGAAGAGGAGGCGGATTTCCACTGGGGCAGTCGTTGCTATTCATTGGAAGACGCGGCTAACCGGCGAAGGCACGCCATTCGCCGATTTCGGGGTGGATGGAGCGGCTGGGCCTGATAGGATCGCAATCGAGAGGTAAGCAATATGACACCTGAAAATGGAAGTCCCGGGTCGCCGCCACCCCCTCCGGATTGGCGGCAACTTCGCGATCAGAGGCGGCTGGAAAATATCCAGCGCCGCGTCCAGTGGGCGCAGCAGCGGAAAGAATGGCGCAGGCAGCATCCCGGGCCGGGGCCGATTATCCCCGGACTGATCCTGCTGATCATCGGCTCGGCGTTTCTGCTGAGCAATCTCGGATTCTTCGACATCCGGATCATCCGCGACTACTGGCCTTCGTTGTTAATCGTGTTGGGCGTCGGGCATCTGCTGTTCCCGCGCGCCGGCGCGCGATCACTCCTTTTAAGCGGAGCCTTGATTCTAGTGGGGGGCCTGCTGCAAGCCCAGATTCTGGGCTACGTTCACGGCAACGTTTGGGCAATCGTTTGGCCGGTGTGGTTGATCTTCATGGGCCTTTCTTTTTTGTTCCGGGGGCGTGCGAGGTTTTCGGGTTGTGCGGGCGCGCCCCCGTGGGGAGGATCGAACCCGGATCCGTTGAACCACAACAGACTGAACGAGAGTAGCGTTTTTGGCGGCGTCAAGCAGCGCTTCGATTCGCAGGAGTTCGAGGGCGGCTACCTGTCCTCCGTCTTCAGCGGAATGGAGATCGACCTGCGCGGCGCCAACACCAAGCTGGACGAGCTGTTCATTCAGGCTGATGCCGTCTTCGGCGGCATCGAGCTGATGCTGCCCGCGCACTGGAGCATCACCGTGCGCGGCACAGGCATCTTTGGAGGATTTGAAGACCAGACGCATCCGCCGGCCAGTCCGGCGGAGAAGCGTCCGCATTTGACGATCACTGGCAGCGCCGTCTTTGGCGGAGTCAGCGTAAAGAACTAGAGCATGCATCCCCTCTTCCGCAACAGGCAAATGTTGGCCGCTTACGGGGTGCTATGGTGCGCGCTCGCCTGGAGTCTCTCCCTTCTGCTGAAGCTGCCCGGAGCACTCACCTGGCGCGAAACCGCTGAGATCTCCAACCCGCTGTGCT
>CAWISY010000185.1:0-3098 GCA_963838455.1 Bryobacterales bacterium | reverse complement strand
CACGGCGATCCATGGTGTGAGAGTCATGCGGCCCGACAGAAACAACTATGCGGCCTTAGTGGTAGCAGGCGCAAGAGAAGAGGTCCCGTGAAAGCACCAAGACTTTCAATTGAAGTGATTACGCTGCCGGTCAGCGATATCGATCGAGCACTGCGGTTCTATGTCGATCAGGTCGGCTTCACGCTCGACGTCGACTATTCGCCGAACGATGCGTTGCGCGTCGTGCAGCTCACTCCGCCAGGCTCTGCGTGCTCAATCCAGATCGGTACAGGGCTTACCGACGCACTCGCCGGCTCAGTCCGCAATGTCTTTCTGGTTGTTCCGGACATCTGGACGCGCGGAGCCGCCTGCTCGAACGAGGGGTCGAAGTGCCTATGACGTAAAAGGTATTATGTCAAACGTCATGGCGGCGGGGTTCACTCGTTTTCCATACCTCGCCAATCGACGCTCTCCGGTCAGATCTCGATCGGTCACTCGGCGGCCTAACGCAGAAATCAACCAGTTGCGCGCGGAGAGGTGGCCGAAAACCATGGTTTCTGGGGAGCTCAGTCTGAAACTTCTCGACTTCACGCCATCTGATTGATTTCGTTATCGAGCATTTTAGACGTTTCTTCTTGATTGGCCTCACTTGGCAGTGACTCCAGCTCGGCACTGGTCCACTATGCGTGCCAACGTCCGGATGCGCGACCGTCCGCGCGGAAGACTCTCTCCGATCTCTGCCGGATGCATGACTCAACGCGAACCTGGGTCAATGCACGGATCAAACTCGCACACCACTTGCGACAATAGGCCAATGCGCCTACGAGATTATGCGCCGCGGCCCGCGCACATCCAATGGCTCCTCGATTCTGACTCGGCCATTCGCTGGCAGGTCATGAGGGACCTCACCGGTGAATCCCCCAGCGCGACCGCGGCCGAACGGTCGCGCATCGCAACGGAAGGCTGGGGAGCCCAACTTCTCGATGCACAAAATCCTGACGGCAGTTGGGGCGAAGGGCCGAAGTGGGACCTTATTACCCTTTACAGTCTCGTAGCCTTGAAGGATCTCGGTCTCGACCCCGCCAGCAAGCAGTCTCGCAAAATGATCGATCGCGTCGACAAGCGGCTCGCGTTCAAGTGGCTCAACAACCGGCCTTACCTTCACGGCGAAACCGAGCCCTGCATCAACGGCAGAATCCTCGGCATCGGTTCGTATTTCAAGGAGCCGAACGACGCACTGGCCAAACAACTGCTGAGCGAGCAGCTTGAAGATGGCGGCTGGAACTGCGAAGCACCGCCGTTCTCGTCGCCGAAGCGCCCTCCCAGCCGGCGCTCTTCGTTCCACACCACCATTTGCGTGCTCGAAGGACTGCTCGATTACGAACGCGCAGGCGGCAAGTCCGTGGCCGTCACGAAGGCTCGCAAGCGGGCCGAAACCTATCTGCTCGAGCGCCGTATGTTCCGCTCGCTTCGAACTGGCGAAGTCATCGACGAACGCTGGCTCCGCTTCTCGTTCCCGACGTTTTGGCATTACGACGTCCTGCGCGGACTCGATTATCTGCGGAATGCAGGAATCAAGCCGGACAGCCGCGTCAAAGACGCCATCGAAACCGTGATTGCGCGCCGCCATCAGAATGGGCGGTGGCCGCTCAACCTCCTTCATCACGAGCAGATTCCATTGGAGATGGAGACCGCGGTGGGCAGTGCAAGCCGCTGGAATACATTACGCGCGCTCCGGGTTCTGCGTTGGTACGACAACGCAACGCGGTAGTTTTGGCTCAGGCGCTCGCGCTACGGCTTGGGTCAGAAAGTTACCGCGACTTCGCCGTTCGGAGCGGCGCCAATTTTCTGGGCCCCCAGGAATTCAACGTTCCAACTTTTGATTGACGGACCTTCCGGGTAACCAGACAGAGCCAGCGTTCCCGAGTCTCAAATAAAGAGATCGATGGGTACACGGAAGAAGTCCGCTAACCGTTTCGCTTGTGCCTTGCTGATAGATCTCCGGCCACTCAGCACCTCCGTGGCTGCTCCTTTATTGCCCAGAACTGGCCAGATGTCCTTGTGCTTCAATCCGCGTTCTTCCATAAGCGCGTTCAACGACTCATTGGGTGATACGCGAGGAAGCGGATGGCGCTTCTCCTCGTAGTCCTCGATGAGCAACGTCAGTACTTCTGCAAGAGCCTCCTCTTCCGGTGAGAGGTCCTCGCGCTCGTCTAGGAGCCTGTCCGAGAAACCCGCAAGATCGAGGGAACAGTGCGAACAAAACTGGGACATAATGTTTTATGCCAAAGGGCTACCGGTCCTATCTTCCTGAGCAGGAGCTGCTGTTGCCGCCGAGTCTGCGCCAATGGTTGGATGAAGACCACCTGGGGTACTTCGTCAGCGACGTGGTGGACCAGTTGGATCTGTCAGCGATCCACGCGGTGTACGAGAAAGAGAGGCGGGGGCAACCGCCGTACGATCCGCGGCTGATGACGAAGCTATTGGTGTACGGCTACTGCACGGGAGTGTTCAGTTCACGCCGGATTCAGAAACGGATGCAGGAAGACATCCCGTTTAAAGTGTTGGCGGCGGGCAACGAGCCGGACTTCCGGACCATCTCGGACTTTCGGAAAATCCACATCGAAACGCTGCAGAAGCTCTTCGAACAGGTCTTGGCGCTGGCGCTGGAAGCAGGCGCGGTGAAAGTGGGCCGGGTGTCGCTGGACGGGACGAAGTTGAAAGCCAACGCGAGCAAACACAAGGCCATGAGCTACGGCCGGATGATCGAGAAGCAACAGCAGTTGAAGGACGAAGTGAAGCGGTTGCTGGAACAAGCCGAGGCCGCGGATGAGGCAGAAGATCGAGAGTATGGTGACAAGCGGGGCGACGAGTTGCCGGAGGAACTGCGGCGGCGCGAGACCCGGCTGGCCAGGATCAAGGAAGCCAAGAAGGTGCTGGAACAACGGGCGCGGGACAAGGCGCTCGCCGAAGGCAAGAGCGCCGAGGAGGCCAAGCTGGCGAAGCCGCAAGACAAGGATCAATACAATTTCACCGATCCGGAGTCGCGCATCATGCCGGGCGCGGATGGGATTGTGCAGGGCTATAACGCGCAAGCCGCTGTGGAGCCAACGTTGCTG
>CAWISY010000184.1:0-3857 GCA_963838455.1 Bryobacterales bacterium | reverse complement strand
ACTGTTATTGTGACCGCTAAAGACTAAGTATCGTATTGCTATCAAAGCCGCTCAAATCCAGCACCAGATCGAGGAAATCCTCGATACGCGGACCATCCTCGGCGAGTGTTAGCTTGGTTTCGGCCACCGTCTTAAGTTACCTTGCCTTTTTCTTGGGTGTGGGCGGAGGAGGCGGCGGCGCAGGCGCCGGAGTCGCTCGATTCAACACCAGTTGTTGTGCGATGCCCACCAGGTTACTAGTCAAGTAGTATAATACCAACCCCGAAGAAAGAAAGTAGAAAATGTAACCCATCATCAGGGGCATCATGATCATCATCATTTTCTGCTGGGAGGGATCGACGCCGGGTTGCGGTGTCACCTTCGCCGAAAGATACTGGGTGGTCACCAGCAAAACCGGCAGCAGGCGAATGGCGATGGTTTCCGGCTGCGAGAGATCGTGCACCCACAGCCAACTGGCGCCGCGCAGCTCAATCATCACGCCCAGGACTTTATAGAAGGCGATCAGGAACGGAAGCTGGATCAGCATGGGCAGGCACCCGCCCAGCGGGTTGATCCCATGCTTCTTGTACAGATCCATCATTTCCTGGTTCTTTTCGGCCTGGCGCGGATCCTTGAGCGGGAGGCTCTTGTACTTCTCGTTGAGTTGCTTGATCAGCGGCTGGATGCCCTGCATCTTCCGCGAGGACTTGAGCTGCGTCAGGCGCAGCGGGAACAGGATCGTGTTGATCACGATGGTGACCAGCACGATGGCCCATCCATAGTTGCGGGTGAGGTGATCCGCGGTCCAGGCCAGCATCACGAACAGCGGTTTGCCCAGGAAGCCGAGGCTCATGCCCAGGAACCAGGTCCAATCGATCAACTGCTCCAGCTTGGGATTGATCTTGCCCAGCAGGTTGTAATCCTTGGGGCCGGCAAAAAACGTAAAGGTGTTATTGCCTTCGCCGCCCACGCTGGCGCCGATACGGGCCTGATCCTTACCGGCGGAATCGGGAATTTGATCCGAGTATTCGGTCAGCTCCACCAGCGTGTGACCTTCCGGCAGGAACACGGCGGCGAAATAATGGTCTTCCAGGCCAGCAAAGGAATACTCTCCGGCGAAGGACACGGGACCGTCCTTGGCTTCCTTCACCTGCTTTACGTTCAGCTTGGAGTTGGCAGTGTCGTAATACAGCGCGTGCTGATTGGTGATGGCGTTGGTTTCGGTATTGTCGCCGAATCCTCCGCGCCAGGCCAAGCCGTGAGGTAGGGGCTGTCCGTTCTGCGTCACCGTGGAACTGATGGTGACCAGGTAGCTGTCCGGCATGAAGCGGAAGGACTTCTTCACGTCCATGCGGCCGTCGGAGAATTCGAAGTTGACGCTGAGAGGGTCGGGTTGCTGGACTTGGAAAAACCGCGTATTGGCGTCGGTCGATGGGGTCTGGTCCTTCTTGAACTCGAGCGAAAAGGGCGCGGGAACCTTCGAAAGCGCACTTACATTTACCAGATCGACGGGAACCGGCCGGCGCGATGCGAAGTCATGATCGCGATATTTCTTCAACTCCCAGCGGCGGACCACAGCCCCGAGATTGGAGAATTCGACGTGGTAGTAGTCGGTGTCGATCGCGAAAACCTTTTCCTCGCTGGCCTCGATCTGTCCCGGTACGGGGGCGGAGGGAGCCGCCGCCGCGGGAGCCTGAGAGGCAGCAGAAGCCTGAGCCGCAGCGGGTGCGGCCTTTGGCGCGGCCGTAGGCGCCTTGGTTACGGGAGGAGGCGGCGGCTCTTTATAGAAATAGGGGTAAACGAAGAGGACCAGTCCCACCAGCACGAACGCGAGAAGGAGGCGAACCTCCATCGACAGCTCTTTTTTCTCCATAGGTGAGCGGGCGCGTTAGCGGACCGGGTCGAACCCTCCCTGATGAAATGGATGACACCGCAGCAGGCGGCGCAGCCCCATTCCGATTCCCCGCGCCACGCCATACCGCTCAATGGCTTCCATCATGTACTCCGAGCAAGTGGGATGAAACCGGCACGACGACGGCAACCCCGGGGAGATCCACCGCTTGTAGATACGAAGGATGGTCAGCGCGAGTTGCATTTTTCGATCAACTTAATCATCTCGCTTTGAATCGCCCCGAAAGGCGCTTGGAGCAATGCCCGGCGTGGATTGAACACGATGTCCCATTTAGGCGCAAGCTCAGCGCGGTGCAAACGGAACGCTTCGCGCAAGCGGCGCTTGATGCGGTTGCGAAAAACCGCTTTTCCGATCGCTCGCGGCACGGTGAGCCCGATGCGCGGGCCCAGCTCTTTCTGTGGTCTTGCGCCGGCCAAGCCTGCGCCTGCTTTTGCTTCGGCCGAGCCTGCGTCTGTCGAATCCGTCTCGCGCGCCTTGCAGAAGGCGGCGAACAAAGGGCCGGAGACGCGGAATCCGTGATCATAAACATGCCGGAAATCGGCGGAGCGGAGAATCCGGGACGACCGCGGAAAGGTTCGCTCGCCGCCGGTGGGTCTAGCCGGCGTGCGCGTAGCGGACGTTTCTTTCGTCGCTCACGGTCAGCTTGTGGCGCCCCCGGGCGCGGCGCCGTGCGAGCACCGCCCGGCCGTCCTTGGTCTCCATCCTGGAGCGAAATCCGTGCTTCTTGGCGCGCTTTCGATTGTTCGGTTGTAGCGTTCTTTTGGGCATTTTCTAGGACTCTTTCGGGCTTTCGGTGGTCAGGCTCGGGCGCCAAGGCGCACGAATAGCGTCGCCGATTCCAGCGAACAAATCTCAGGATAGCAGAGTTTCCGAGGCGGCGCTAAAGCCGGGCCGGGACGCGTGCCGCCGTACTCCACCGACCAGGATGAACGTGCGCCTTACCGTTCCTTAGTCAACCTATCTCCTTGGTCAACCTTTCCAGGATCTCCTGGGCGATGTGGAAGTTCGTCTGGCTCAGACGCGCCACAGCCGTCTTGAGATCGAGGAGACCCTGTTGGGCTCCGGCCTTGAGCACGCCAAGGGTCCCAGTGATCACAAGATTCCTGTGCTGCGCTATCCGGCGCCCTTGGCTTTCGTCAACAATCAAACTGGTCGGCACCCAACTCCTCGGCCAGCAAAATAGCGTCTCGCTCACCGGCATCCAGATGGGAGTTAGCAAGCTCGGCGTCAGGGGGAAAGAATGGCGTCCGTACTTCAAGCCAACGCGGCGGCTGATTCATCCAGAGGCGAACTACATCGGGAGCGCGGGGGTGCTTTAGCTCCTCGCACACGGAGGCGGGAACGGTAATTCTGCCGTAAAGGGCTGGCAGAACCTGGATTTCTTGGATCAGGACAAGGTAATTTATAGGACCGGTATCGGCAATGACGATCATCCTGTATGCTGCCCGGGCGGCGTCCCGGCACTCTGTTTCTGGTGACGCCTCGCCGCTTCGATGGCAACGGCGGTGTCATGTTCCAGATCCTCAGCGGTGTAGTGAAGAAATGCTCCGTGGTCCTTCAAGAAGCCGTGCACTTCCATGCGTGTCTCAAAACCCAGCAAATCCTTGAGATCGGCCTCGGTGAGCCGCTCAGTGCGGTACCCTTCCAGCGCCATCGCTTCCAGCGCTGCGCGCGCCGGGTCCTTGCCCTCGGCCGCAAGAACACTGGCAAGAAGGTCCGGTATCTCGACGGTGATGGTCATCATTACCTCGTGCTCCCCTTCAAGCTTAGCGCGGCCACTGTACTCTGTTTTGCCGGGGAAGTCACGCCAAGCCGGGATGGTTTTCTGAGCCATGAGGGAGTAACATAATCGTCGTATGCGGAGGCGCGAGTTCGGTTTCACGGCGCTGTTGCTACCGCTGCGCTTCTTACGCGCGCAGGACACCGTGTACGTGTGCCCGATGGATCCGGACGTGCGATCCAACCA
>CAWISY010000183.1:0-20194 GCA_963838455.1 Bryobacterales bacterium | reverse complement strand
TCCTGCACTACTTCCCCACGCTGGCGAAGTTCTCCGGGTGGCTGGCTCGAAGCTCGGATCGCTTCAGTTCCTTCACGTCAAGTTCGCCGCTTCGGTCCTTGTCGAGGCGATCAAACTCGGCTGACATGAACTTCATGAACTCCTGCTTGGAAATCTTGCCGTTGTGGTCTTGATCGAGTAAGACTAGCAACTGCTTCACATCCTCTTCGCCAAGCACAGCCGGTGGGGGTGGTCCCGTTGGCAGGTTTTCCCCGCGTGCCCAGGCGGTTCTGACGGTGATTCCCGCCGCAAGAAATGCGACCGAGGCTAGGGCAATCAACACTTGCTTCCTGATCATCTCTATCCTCCCAATTTCGGATTTTACTCCCAGGGTGATCTTTAGACAATCTTTATTTTACATGTCTTTTTTATCAATGACTTGCCAGCCCGGATGCAGCATCCCCGTCCGCCGGCCGTGCCGGGAGGCAGATGAGACTCAGGGACGGTTTTAGGGCCCTATCAATCAGCCGATCTTATAAAAAGTTTTTAGGGAAGCGATTAAAGAAATCTAGGATGTTCCTTGTAACATTATGATTCAACAAATGTTGGATGATTGGTCCTTAACTCCGCTTTAGAAAAACGTTCATACCTTTTTGACCGATGGTCCTGCAAGATCGAATGCATGATCCAAAGATTGGTTACACTACTCGCCCTCGGCGGTGTAGTGCTCTACGGCCAGAACGTCGCTCCTGCGGTCCGGAATGCGACGGCCTCGGTAAAAGGAATGGTTCACGATGTGGCAGGCAATCCGGTACCCGGCGCCGACATCTCGATAGACGTACCCGGCGCGGGCCCTTCGCGGTCGGCACGGAGCGCGGCTGATGGCTCGTTCACGCTAAGCGATCTGGAGCCGGGCCAGCATACCGTCATTGCCACCAAACCCGGGTTCGCCCAAAACGCGACAACGGTTCAACTTGCTGCCTTGGAGACTACGGCACTCGACCTCCCGCTGCGGGGGACCGATGCTGCTCCCAGCCCCGGCCCGGAGCCGGCCCCAGCTCCGGAGCCGCAGAATCAGGCGGCCGCGCCGGCGCAAGCTTCGGCAAACCCCGCTCCGCCGGCTCCGCCTGCCGATCGACCTGTCGACCCCGTTCGCGGATTACGATTGGACCTGGCTCAATGGCAATTCGCGCCAGCACGACACGCCGTTAGACTCGAAGTATTACAGCGGTGAGTTCCGCGCTGATACCTTCTATGGCGAGGACTTCAATCAACCGATCGACCACTCCATGGGCGGGTCCAGCGAAGTGTTCCGCAACAATGAAGTCCAACTGGAGGACCTATCGATCGGCGGCGACTTCCACGATGGCGGCATGCGCGGCAGGGTTCTGATGCTGTTCGGCATGTTTGCCGCTACTACGGTGCGCAACGACGCCAGCCCCGCCGTGGGCCAGTGGGACGTGCGCGCGGCCTACAAATACGTGTCGGAAGCTTACGGCGGGTATCACTTCAACGTGAACCACGGCCTGAACATCGACGCCGGTATCTTTGTCTCCTACGTAGGGCTGTTCAGCTACCACAACTTTGACAACTGGGCCTACCAGCCGTCTTATGTTTCATCCAACACGCCTTGGTTCTTCAACGGCGTCCGGGTCCAATGGTTCCCCACCCACCACCTGAAGATTGAGCCTTGGTTCATTAACGGATGGCAA
Source organism: Bryobacterales bacterium (assembly GCA_963838455.1). GTDB lineage: Bacteria > Acidobacteriota > Terriglobia > Bryobacterales > Bryobacteraceae > Palsa-187. The sequence goes on along the minus strand of CAWISY010000183.1, from coordinate 18,503 downwards.
TCCTACAACCGGTTCAATGGCCACCCCGGATTGGGCGGGCAGCTCAAGTGGACGCCCAATTCGTGGATGGACATTATTCTCAACCAGTATGGCGTCGGCAACGATAACGTCGGGCTCCCGAACCGGGGCCGCTACCACACCGATGACAGCATCGAGATCAAGTACTATGACAAGCCCAAAACCGGCAACGGACTCGACAGAATGGCGTTTACCTTCACGGGTGACCTGGGCTGCGAAACCGGCGACGGGGTGACCTGCCATGGCGGAAAGGGACCATACAATCCGGTTACGGGCCAAGGCGGGCCAAAGCAGGCCTTCCTCGGCTACATGGCCTACAACCGCTGGTGGTGGCACAAGGATGAGTGGGGGTTCACTCTCGGCGGCGGGCAGATGAGCAATCCCGGGCGCTACCTGACCCTGGTTCTTCCCATCAACGGGGCTGACGCGATTTCAGGGACGCCTTATTTTCCCGGTTACCCTGGCGCACCCATTAAGGCGTATGACGGAACGGCAACCCTGGATTGGATGCCCAGCCAGTTCACGACCTTCCGCTGGGAGTTCGGGTATCGCCACACCAACGTGCCGTATTGGTCCGGGCGGCACGGCATCACTCCTCCGGGCGGCAACAACGGGCTTCCGCAGTACTTCGTTTGCAACACCGGAGCTTCGGCCATGTCGGCGGATCTAGCTACCGCGGAAGCGAACTGCGGCGGTGGTCCCAGCAGCCTCTGGTACCCCGATCTTCGCGAGGGGCAAGCGCTCTTGAGCATGGCGATCATGGTTAAGCTGTAGGACGCTACGCTGTAGAACGAGGAGGTCAAAATGGCAAAATCCGCTATCATCCCGAGTGTTGCAGCGGCCGCCTTGGCCCTGGCTATCGCCGGTGTGTCCGCACAGAAGGTCGACAAGGCCGTGCCCAAGCAGCAGCGCACGCTGGCGCTTGGCGAGGCAGAGGTAAAGCAGCTTGTGCTGCTCATGGATACTGATAAGAACGGCAAGATTTCCAAACAGGAATTCATGAACTTCATGGGGGCTGAGTTTGACCGGCTCGACAAGGACAAAAGCGGCGAACTCGATCAGAAGGAACTTGCGCAATCGCTGATACGGCCCGCTGCTCCGCCGGCGGTCGGAAAATAAAGTCTCCACTGTCGCGCCCGCGACTCCTTGGGAGCTGTTAGCTCTCCTTTCGGCAAAGCATGCGCACGGGGCAGGGCTCGGGATTCCGGGCTCCGCCCCGTTCGTTTTTACAGCTCCCATTTTCTGCATCTCTTCCTCCTATCTTCTCCCGTATCAGTGGGATGCGGTCGGCACGACCTGTAAGAAATACCGGGTTTGCGCCCCGGCGTTTGAACCGAGGGTGTTGATTCCAAACCAACGCTCCTTTCCGGCCCGCAAGATGCATGCGGAAAGGTGAGGTGGGCCTTTTGGGCTCGCTCGGCCGCCGGTAGCGGTGTGCCTGAACCATCCCTCCAGGGCGGGTTCGGGACCCTCCGACGCTCGGCGGATCACGAAAGGAGTAATTCATGGACTCACTTATTCGGACGCGTAACATTCTTAGCAAGACTGGGCTTAGCAAGACTGGGCGTAGCAGGATTGGGTTGTCTCTGGCGGTTTTGCTGGGCATCGGCACAGCGGCTTCCCTTCTGGCTCCGCATGCCAAAGCGGACACCTGGGACAAGATGACGCTGCTGACCTTCAGCGAACCAGTTCAGGTGATGAACACCTACCTGGAACCCGGTACCTACATGTTCCGGATTCTGGACACCGACCGGCACATCATCGCGATCACCAACAAAGACCGCAGCAAGCCTTACGGCATTGTCTTCGCGGTTGCAGCGTATCGTGTCTTTCCGGCAGACAAAGCGCAAGTGACCTTCTGGGAGACGCCTCCTGGAACTGTGAAGGCGGTGCGCTACTGGTGGTACCCTGGCGATACCAATGGCCAGGAGTTCACATACCCCACTAATTTGAGAGAGGTCGCCGCGGTTACTCCGCCTCCGCCTCCCGCGCCTGCGCCTGCCCCACAAGTGGCCGAGGCCGGGCCGCCTCAGCCGGTAGCGCCTCCGGCTCCGCAAGTGCAGCAACCGCAGCCTGAGCCGCAGCCGCCGGTAGAGATTGCGCAGAACAATCCGCCTCCCGCCCCGGCGCAGCCCGAGCAGCCGCCGCAACAGGAGCTGCCCAAGACGGCGAGTCCTTATCCGATGATCGGCCTGGTGGGCCTTTTGTCGCTGGGATCGTATTTAAGTCTTCGCTTGAAGTCGAGCAGGTAGTAACCTGGACTTGAGGACGTATGAACCGGCGTGCGGCAGTTCGTGTCATGATGGCGGCCGGCGCCGGTTCAACCTGGAATAAACTCTTAGCCGCGGATCCGGACCATCCGGATGCGAATCAGCCGGACGACTTCACCTTTCGGAGTGAAGTCCGCATGGTGCTTCTGGATGTGAGCGTGGAGAGCCGCCGCGGCGATTTTGTATCCGGGCTCGACAAAGAGAACTTCCGGGTCTTCGAGAACAATCGTCCCCAGCCGATTACCGTTTTCGGTCGCGACGATCTGCCGGTCACGGTGGGAATCCTGGTGGATGAGAGCCGCAGCATGAGCCCTAAGCGGCCGGCGGTGCTGACCGCGGCGCTGACCTTCATCGCCGAGAGCAATCCGGCCGACCAGTTGTTCGTGCTGAACTTCAACGATAAGGTGACTCCCGGCCTGGAGCCTCCGCAGTTGTTTTCGGACAATCGCGAGGAGCTGCGGGCGGCTCTGTTCGCCGGAATTTCCCAAGGACGGACGGCCTTGTTTGACGCGGTGAACGTGGGGCTGAAGCAGCTCGATCTGGGCCAGCGCGACAAGAAGGCTCTGGTGGTGATCAGCGACGGGGGCGACAACTGCAGCGTTCATACGCGCCGTGAGACTCTGGACCGCATCGAGCGCAGCCTGGCCACCATCTACACAGTGGGATTGTTCGATGCCGATGATCCCGACAAAGACCCCAAGATTCTGACCGATCTGGCGCGCATCAGCGGCGGGCGCGTATATTTTCCCATGGACGTGAAGGACATGATTCCGGTGTGCCGGCGAATCGCGCATGACATTCGCTCGCGCTACACGCTGGGTTATCTTCCTGCGCCCGGAAAAGGGGGAAAGGATTTGCGGAGCATTCGCGTGGAAGTGTCCGCGCCGGGCCGTTCCGGATTGAGCGCCCGAACTCGCACCAGCTATCGCTATGACGCCATCGAAGAGCCCAAAAAAAAGTAACGGCAGCCCGGCTCGGCGCCGGCTGGGTCTCTGGCTGGAGCGCGTGCTGCTGGCGGCGGGGATCATCGGGCTCGGCATCTGGGCCGGCTCTAAAGTGATTCCGCCGCTGTGGCAGGCTTGGGAAAACCGGCAGTTCGACTTAGCGAAACAGAACCGTCCCCAGGCGCCCAAGTCGGCTCGACCGGCCCCGCCGAAAAATGGGGAGCTTCTGGGCCGCTTGTCGATTCCGCGTCTGGAGATCAGCTCGATGGTGCGTGAAGGCGACGATGAGACCACGCTCAGCCTGGCGCTGGGTCACATTCCCAGCACGGCTTTGCCGGGACAAGCGGCGGGGCCGGGGCAGGCGGGGAATGTCGGCGTGGCGGGCCATCGCGACACGCTATTCCGCGCGCTGCGCAAGATTCGTAAAGACGATCTGATCCGGTTTGAGACTTTGAGCGGTACGCATGTCTACGCCGTGGATTCGACGCGTATCGTGAAGCCGGACGACGTCGCCGTACTGAAGCCGCAAGCGATGCCCACGCTGACGCTGGTCACCTGCTATCCGTTCTATTACGTCGGCGCCGCTCCAGATCGTTTCATCGTCAGCGCGCACGAAGTTCCCCCCGAGGTTCTCAACGCCTCGGTGCAGGCTCAGCCCGCTCCTGCGGCTCAGGGGGTGCCTGGGCAGGTCAAGAAGGCCGCGCTACAGCCGGTGGACTTTCACAGTGCGCCCGCTCACACGCCCACCGCGACGCGCCCGGCGGATTTCGAGATCCGCAAGGGCAGCAGCCGGGAAGTGGCGCCGGGAATCTCGCTGGGGATCACCGATATCGATCCACGCTCGGGCAGCGTTTATGGATGGATCTTCTTAGCCCGGGAGCAGCGCACGATCCTGATGACCAATCATCGGATTCGCAAGCCGGTGATGTTCCTTCAGGGCGGCCGTGAACGCGAGCTGCGCTTCAGCGGCATTTCGAACGACACCGCCCGCGGCAGCCTCACGTCTGAGTAAGACTGCCGCGGATTGAGATCCGCCGGTTTCTTCTCCGCCGAAATCAACCGGGAGGCTTGGCTCAGTTCACTGTGCCGGAGTACTGGCGTCTCGAGGTGCGTCACACCGGCAACCGCCTGGTTCACCTGATCCCCGGTTATGCCCGTCGATCTCCTGCTGGCATCTTTTGTAGGTACAGTGTAGCTACGATGGGATTTGGATTGGGATCTTGCTTTTGAGTGGGACGATGCTAATCGCGATCACCTGGCCGCCCACCAACCGTCGATGGAGAACAACGCTGGACCAGCATCGGGCGCACCGATCAGGGTAGATTCCTGCTGGTCATCGCCACGCTCCGCCACTCTCGCATTCGCGTTGTCACCGCTTTTTCTGCACCCAAGAGCCTGATCCACCTCTACCTTACGCAGAAAGGAGCAAGCCATGGCTGATAAATTGAAACTCCCCAGATTCGCCAGCGAAGCCGAAGAAGCTCAGTGGTGGTTCGATCACCGCAACGACGAAGTCGCCAAAGCTTTCGAAGACGCCGCCGCGGAAGGAAAGCTACGAACCGGCTCTGTTGCCAGCCTTGCCCGAAAAGAGAACGCCGCCGCAGGCGTCACGCCAACGACAACGATCCGTCTCGATCCGGACGACATTTCACGGGCGAGGACGCTCGCAGCCCAACGCGGATTGCGCTATCAGACCTATCTGAAAATGCTGGTCCACGAAGCTCTCGCAGCGGAAGAGAAAAAGCTGGCCCGCTAACCCGGATATCTCACCAGGCTGTTGGCAAAAGGCCGTCCTTCATGGCATAACTGAGTTTCCAGACAGCAGTTAGAGGCAAAGAGAGGACGGCCTTCGCTATGACAGAGTGTAACCAATCGAGCTTCGGATTTGAAGCGTTGGGAAGACGGGAGATTGTGAGCCGTTTCGATGGCGGGACGATCAGTTCCGACGGCGGGGCATTGCTGTTGCGCCAGACGGACAAGCGTCTGAACCTGCTGCCGCGTCTGGCGGGATGTTTTCTGGACGGCCGGAATCAGAATCTGGTTGAGCACCCGGTGCAGCAGATGCTGTCGCAGCGGGTTTACGGTCTGGCTCTGGGCTACGAAGACATCAACGATCACGAGCAATTACGCAAAGATCCGGTCTTCGGCATTCTGGCGGGGCGGGAAACACTGGAGGAACCGCTGGCGGGCAAGAGCACATTGAATCGGATGGAACTGGGTACGGGGAGCGCGGACCGTTACAAGAAGATCACCTACTGGAAGGACTCGCTCGACGAGCTGATGGTGAAGGTGTTCCTCGAATCGCACGACGGCGTTCCCGGCGAGATCGTTCTGGATGTGGACACCACCGACGTGCCGCTGCACGGCAGGCAGGAAGGCCGCTTCTTTCACGGCTACTACGACAACGATTGCTATCTGCCGCTGTACGTGTTCTGCGGCGATCACGTTCTGTGCTCACGATTGCGGGAAGCCAATCACGATGCCTCTTTCGGCTGTCTGGCGGAGATTCGCCGCATTGTGGAGCAGATTCGCGCAGCATGGCCGGAAGTGAAAATCGTGCTGCGCGGGGATTCCGGTTTCTGCCGCAACGAGCTGATGAGCTGGTGCGAGAGCAATGGCGTGGACTTCGTGTTCGGGTTGGCCTAACTGACGCTGATAATCCCTTGACAGCCAGGCCGCCGCTTTAGGCCAGCAAGTTCCCCTCGGCCCGGCCGGCTTGACCGCCGCGGCCTCGAGTGCCGGCTTCCGCGCCGCATCTTGCGCCCTTGCGCCACTTTGGGCCCGGGCGGCACTCCGGGCCCATCAAGGCAGGCAGAGCAGGAAAAGATAGAACAATCACATCGAGCCTTCGTTACCGCCGGCTCGCGTCGAGGTTGCAGTTCGTGACCCCTTCTACTTCTTCGGGCGAGCCCACTTGTTCAGCTCGGCGTACAGCTCATCGGCGCTGGGCGGAGGAGGCACCTTGCCGTGAACGATATCGCTCTGCTTATGCACGCTGCCGTAGAGCCTGGCGTTGTCGAGGTCGTCCGGGCGCAACGTGGCTCCGTTCAGCGTGACGCCGGCGAAAATTCCGTGCGCGCGCGAATAGGCCAGAATCTTGGCGCGTAACATTGCGTCTGTTTCCGCGGCGGTTTCGCGGCCAACCGGTCCGGCCATGCCGCTGGCGTCGGCGCCGATGGTGAATTTGTCGCGCAGCAGATCGTCTTCGCCCTTCCGGTTCATGACCACAAAGATCAGGTCCGTTTCGCCGAGTCCGATCTGGAACCCGATGTTGCCGCCCTCCACGCGGATGGTGGAGGGAGCGCTCCAGCCGACGCCGTTCCCGGTCCGGCAGGTGATGATGCCTTTCCCATATTTCGCGCCCACGATAAAACCTACCCGCTTCAGGCTGGGCACGATTCCAACGCATTGTGCCCGTTGCAGGAGGTCTCGGGGGACGGCGTGGTCTTTGGCGTTCATGATTTCGCCCAGCACCTCGGCCGACTCGTGCACTCTCTTGGTGGCTTGGTCGGCGTCGGCCGCGAAGGCTCCGCCAATCAACCATACGGCCGCAAACAGCGCAGTTTTTTTCATAGCGAGACAAAACCCTCCATGCTGGCGGTGCACGCCACCTGCCAAAGAGTAAGAAGCCGCAAAATGCAGAAAGTGGCCTGAGGAGCCAGGGAACTTTCTACAAGGCGGCCGGGCATTCTTACAGGAGGAATTCTTGTGAAACGCAACATTCTCTGAAACATGCGTTTCCTGAAACACACCAGGCGGTGCGGGCGCATCTACCAAGTGACAGCCCGCAAAACGGAGCCTGGGTCGCGGCCAGACCGGCCACTACTCTCGTACATTGAGGGCCGCGACCGGCCCTTTGCGGGCTAAGCACCGGGGGGTGAGAGGATGCAACCATATATTCCGGTCCAACCGGATTCGGTCCACTTAGACGCGTTGATTGCCAGGCTCAAAGACGAGGGCGAGAGCGAACTGCTGATCGAGCATCTGCAGACCGCGTCCGCCTACCTGCACGGCGCGATGCCGGGGGAGTGCTCCCACAATCTCGAAATGGCGCACGAGATGTGCGGCGGCGTGCATGCAAAATCACTGGAAGGCGAATTGAAAGACACCATCGCCGAATTGCTTCACGATCTGCATCCGGCCTTACCGGTGCACTGGTGGCATCGCTCCCTGTCCGGTGCGCCTCCACCGACCGCGCAGGGCCTGCGTGAATTCTTTCACGGCGGGGATTCGAGCCTGGGGATCTTCTATCCCAGGAAGCACGTGATGGCCGTGTTCCGATCCTTCCACAAGGCGGAGGCGGCGCGGGATCTGCTGCGCGCTGACGGGCTGCGGCCGGGCGAGGTGATCGCCACGCCGGGCTGCGAAGCCGCCGGATTTTTCGCAGAGTTGCGCGGGCAGCATTCGTTCTGGTCGGAGCTGATGATGCACCTCTCGCGGTTGCTCGATACCGAAGCCGGACTGGTCGACCGCTATGCCAAATGGGCTCGCCGCGGCTCAGGATTCCTGGCGGTCTACTGCCCCACCGATACGCAAGCCGAGGAGCTTGCGGAGATCCTGCGGCCCCTGAATCCCGTGGCGATGCACTGGTTCACGGCCGGCTACATCCGGCATTTGATGTAGGCGCGCGTCCGCTCCCTCTGGTCGCGGCTCAGTAACGCATCGGAAGGGACGCGCGCTGCTACACGCTCAAGACGGGGCAGGGCGACTTCTGGATGATCGCGTACGCGTGAGTGCGCAGCCGTCCCATGGTCGCTTGCAGCGTTCCACGGCCGATGATGATCAGGTGCGCGCCTTCCTGCCGCGCCTCCTCGGTAACGGTATCGGCAATCTGTCCGACGGCGACGCGCGGAGCCAAGTCACCCAAGCCTACCGAGGCAAGCTGCGCCTGTACACGCGCTCGGCCTTCTTCGCGAGCCTGCTCCTGGAGATCGCGCTCCGAAGGCAGCGCGAGCCAATCGCTGAGCGGAGGAACCACGTGCAGCAGTTTGAGCGAAGCTCCCATCTGGCGGCAGTATTCGGCGGCCCATTGCGCCAGCGCCGGGGTCTTAGGCGTTCCGTCGACGGCGCATAGCACCGTCTTGGGCGCTTCCGGCGAGTGCTGCTCCTCGGCGTGCGTCGCGGTCCACACCGGGCAAGCGGCATCGTGCAGAACCTTGGCCGTGACCGAGCCGATCAGCAGACTGCGGAACACGCCGAAGCCGTGCGTCGGCATCATGATCAGGTCAACTTTATGAGACTCCGCGTAATCGGCGATTCTTAAGCCCGGGTCGCCATGCTCGACCACCCGCTCCACCACCAGGCCGTCCAGCTCCGTGCTGAGCGCGGTCTGCAGCAGCGTCTCCATTCCCCGAGCTTTCCTTTCCTCGTCCACGGATGCCACCGGAGGAATGCCCAAGGGAGGTGGCACGTTCCATATTGGGGGAACCACTCCCAGCAGCGTGACGCTCGCGCCGAAGCGCTCCGCGGTATGGCGCACGAAGCGCGAGGCCAGAACTCCGGGCGGGGAAAAGTCAAAGGGGAAGAGGATGTGCTTGATCGCGGGCATTCACCTAGTTTAGAGGTTCAAGACCCCGTGTATCACTCCGTCCTCCACGCTTTCCAAGCGGAAGCCGAGGCCGCGGCACACCTCGATCATGGGGCGATTGCCGCCGAGAATCTCCACCGTCACCCGTTCCAGCTTTTCGGCGCGGGCGATTTCGATGAGCCGCCGGGCCAGCTCCGAGCCTAACCCGCGGCTCTGGTATTCGTCGACGATCAGCACGGCGAGTTCGGCTTCGTTCAGCAAGTGAGCCTTGCTCAAGCGGCCCACCGCCAGGAGAGCGGCTCCGCCGCCTTCATCGCGTTCCTCTGCCACGAGGGCAATTTCGCGGTCGTAGTCGCCGAAGCACACCCGCACCAGGCGTTCATGCGCGACGCGCTGGTCGAGCGTCATTACATGAAAGTAGCGCTGGTACACGGTCTGCTCGCTGAGCTTCAAATGGAAGCGGGCGATCAGGCTCTCGTCCTCCGGGCGAATGGGGCGGATCAAGACCTCGGTTCCGTCGGGGAACTGCCAAGGCTGGACGTATTGCACCGGGTACGGCCGTAACGCCAGCCGCGGAGGCTCGGTCACAGTTAACGGATGCAGCGCGACGCGAGCATCCAATGCCAGCAAACCCTCCGGCGAGGCCAGGAGCGGGTTGATATCGATCTCCTTGATCCAGGGCTGGCCGGCCACCAGGTAGCTGAACCGCACCAGCAGTTTCGCGAGCTCCGCCAGGTCCACCGGCTTGCGGCCGCGCACTCCCTGGAGCGCCTTGAAGACCTTGGTGCGCTCCATCAGCCGCAGAGCCAGCGTAGTGTTGAGCGGAGGCAGCCCAATGGTGCGGTCCTTATAAACCTCCACCAGTTGGCCTCCGCTGCCGAACAGCAGCACCGGCCCGAACTGCGGATCGACGCTCGATCCCAGGATCAATTCATAGCTTCCGTCGATGGCCTTGGCCATCGGCTGGACGGTGACGCCCAGGAAATGCTCCGGGCCGGCCAGGCGCGTGACCGATTCCTGGATGCTCGCATACGCCTCGCGCACGGCGGCAGCCTCCGCGAGATTCAGCTTCACGCCGCCGACATCGGTCTTATGCGTGATCGTCTCGGAGTGGAGCTTGAGCACCACCGGGTAACCGATGCGCGCCGCCGCAGTGATCGCGGCTTCCGAAGAGAGCGCGATTTCGGTGGCCACGGTGGGGATGCCGTAAGCGGCCAGCAGCCGTTTCGATTCGAATTCCGTCAGGAGCAGGCGGCCCTTGGAACGTGCTTGATCGATATTGGACGTCGCTTCCTGCGCCAGCGGGTGCGTTGGGTCGACGGGTTCTGGCGTCTCGTACAGGGCCTTGAGCCTGGCGCTGTAGCTCCACATCAGGTTGAAGACGCGTGCGGCGGAGTCCGGGTAAGCGTAAGTGGGGATTCCGGCCTGGTTCAGCATCTGCTGGCCTACGGCGACATCCTGGCCGCCCATCCAACTGGCGAGCACGGGCTTGTCCTCCAGCTTGGCGTAGCGCCGCACCTCGGCCGCAACCGCCGTAGGATCGCTCAACCCGGTCGGCGCCAGAATGACCAGTAGCCCTTCGGTGTCCGGATCCTTGGCGGCGATCTCCATGGCCTTGGCGTAGCGCGCCGCGTCCGCGTCGCCGATCACGTCGATGGGGTTTTGATGGCTCCAGTGCCGCGGCAGGTACTGGTTGAGCGCGTTGATTGTATCCGCGGAAAGTTCGGTGAGCCTTCCGCTATTTCCTGTATCGGGGTCCAGCAGAGCGTCGGTGGCGATCACGGCAGGCCCGCCGGCGTTGGTCACGATGGTCAGATTCGGCCCCTTCGGCCGCGGCTGCTTGTCCAGCGCCTCCGAGAGATTGAACAGCTCCGCGATGGTGTCGACCCGCACGACGCCGCACCTTCGAAATGCCGCGTCCAGCACGTCGTCCTGACCGGTGAGCGCGCCGGTATGCGATGCGGCGGCCTTGGCGGCGGCCTCGGTGCGGCCGGGCTTGATCACGATGATCGGTTTCGAAAGCGCTACCTCGCGCGCGGCGGAAAGAAACGCCCGCGCATCCCCAACCGATTCCATGTAGATCACGATGCTGCGCGTTCGCGGATCATCGCCCAGATACTGGATCAGATCCCCCCAGCCCACATCCAGCATGGAGCCTACCGATACAAACGCGCTGAATCCGACCATCTCGCGATGGCTCCAGTCCAGGATGGCGGTGCACAGCGCGCCGCTCTGGCTGATGAAGCCGAGGTTGCCCTCGCGCGCCATGGAGTTGGCGAAGGTCGCGTTCAGGCCGTGATGCGGGCTCATGATGCCCAGGCAGTTCGGCCCGACGATGCGTAGCTTGCCGCGCGCCCGCTCGAGGATCTGCCGCTCCAGCTCCGCTCCGGCCGGCCCGATTTCCTTGAAGCCGGCGGAGATGATGATCGCGCCTTCGACGCCCGCCTCCACGCATTCGCCGATGAGCGCGGGCACGGTGCGCGCCGGCGTCACGATCACCGCGAGATCGACTTTGTGCGGGATGGCGCTGACGCTGGGATAGCAAGCCAGGCCCAGGACGTCGGAGCGCTTGGGATTGACCGGGAAAATTTGTCCGCCGAAAGAGGTGTGCTGAAGATTCGAGACCACAGATCGGCCCACGCCGGATTCGGTGGCGCCGATCACCGCTACGTTGCGCGGATGGAAGAACACCTCGAGCGGCGCTCTGCGCGCTGCGCTGAACCCGGTTGCCACTTAGCCTCCTTGAGCGCCCGCCTTAAGCGCCCGCAAAACTTGAGCGCCCGCAAAACGGAGCCTGGCCCGGCTACAGATCCGCGGCGATTCCCCCGTTGGATTGAGGGCCGGACTAATACTGCCTGCTATGGCAGGGCCCTTTGCGGTCTACGGCCTATTTTCCCCTATTCAGGTAGGCGATCAGGTTGGCCATGTCCTGGCCTTCGAACCGCGGCCAGGTTACGCCCTTGGCCTTCATCTGATCGAGCATCTGCGGGCCATGCCGCCACAGCGCGGAGATCATGGTCGCGCCGTTCAGGTTTCGCCCGGACAACTGCGGAGCGGTACCGTTGGGCCCGTGGCAGTTGGTGCAATGTTTGGCGGAGAAGACGCGCTCCCCGGCGGAGGCGTTGCCGGCATCCTCCAGGAATTCGCCGGCCCACAGCGAGCTGACCAGGTCGCGCATTTCGGCGGAAGTAAGCTGAGGGGCGGAAGCGGCCATCTTCGGCTCGTGATTCCACATCGCGGCGGCGATGTCGTTGAGCGTATCACCCTTGAGCTTGGGCCCGAGCACGTTGTCGCCGGTATGGCAGGCGGCGCAGCCCTTGGAAGTAAACAGAGCGTCGCCGCTCGATCCCGCGGTGATCTCCACCTGCGTCTTCAGTCCTTGCGTGATAGGCAGGTTGCGCACCCAGACCAGCAGATCCGTCAGGTCCTGGCTGGTGAGTTCCGGCCACTTGAGCTTGCGCTTCGAGAACTCCTCGCGCATGGTCGCGGCGTGATTCCACATCGCGTCCACGAACTGGATCGGCTGGCCGATGGAGCTCCAGTCGGAAACCGGTTTTGCGCCCGGCGTTTTGGATTCGGTCAAGCCGTGGCAGACGGAGCAATGGTCCGCGGAAAAAACGCGCTTACCTCGCCCGGCGTCTCCGGGCTTATCGAAAAAATGAACGGAATAAAAGTAGGCGAATAAATCGAGAGCAGCCTGGTCGTCCATATGGCCGGCCATGGCATTGTGGGAAGCCGCGGTATTTCCGCCCAGCCCGGCTGCCTGCTTCTCGATCGCGCCAAACATGGCGGGGGCGTGGTTCCACATGGTCGCCGCCAGGGTGGAAGGGGTGAAGCCGCGGTCCAGGCGCTTGCTGAGATCGGGTCCGATTTTGCCGCCTTGCCCGTTAATGGTATGGCACTGGATGCAGTCCAGCGACTGAAAAAGTTCCTGGCCGCGCGAGGAATCCGCCGCGACCGCTGAGTTTACGGGCGCTGCGTTCAAGCTCGCCGCGAAAGCGAGTGCGATCGAAAAGCGGTACATAGTCAACTCCGTTATATCCTACACCGGCGATTTCTCAAATCAGAATTTTCGCAGGTGTTTGCGCCAGGACTAGGCCCCGTGTGATATCACCCAACTATGAGGGATTTGGCGCAGGAGGCTCGTGCTGGAAATCCGCTATCCCCTCAATTCGGCTGAGAATAGTGGCGCACAAATTGCACGCTATCAAAAGCGGTTACCGTCACTTGCAGTCGAAAGGTTTGGGAGACTCGCGCCATGTGTCTGGCTGTCCCTGGAAAAGTTCTGAGCGTGGAAGACGCGGACCCCGCCTTCCGCTCGGCGTGCGTGGACTTCTGCGGCGTACGCAAGAATGTGAGCCTGGCGTTCACGCCTGAGGTCCGCGTCGGCGATTACGTGCTGGTGCATGTGGGCTTTGCCCTGACCCGCGTAGATGAAGAAGAAGCCGCGCGCACGTTCTCTTACCTCGAGCAGATCGGGGTGCTGAGGGAAGAACTGGGCGGGGACGAACTGGATGGAGTCGAGTCATGAAATACGTCGACGAATATCGCGATCCCGCCATCGCTCACGCCCTGGCTGAGCGGATTCACGCGAAAGTCACGCGTCCCTGGGTGTTGATGGAGGTGTGCGGCGGGCAAACCCACACCCTGATGCGCTACGGCATCGACGAGCTGATTCCCTCCCAGGTGGAACTGGTGCATGGCCCGGGATGCCCGGTATGCGTGACGCCGCTGGAGATCGTCGACCGGGCGATCCGGATCGCTTCTTTACCGGATGTCACGTTCACTTCCTACGGCGACATGCTGCGCGTGCCGGGCTCCGAGACGGATCTGCTGCATGTGAAGGCCAACGGGGGCGACGTGCGCATCGTGTATTCGCCGATGGATGCCCTGGCGGTGGCGCGGGCCCATCCGGAGCGCCGCGTGGTGTTCTTCGGCGTCGGTTTTGAGACTACGGCCCCGGCCAATGCGATGGCGGTATGGCAGGCGCGGCGGGAGGGCCTGAAGAATTTCTCGATGCTGGTCTCGCACGTGCTGGTTCCTCCGGCCATGCGCCTGATTCTGGATTCGCCCGTCAGCCGGGTGCAAGGATTCATTGCGCCGGGTCACGTCTGCACGGTGATGGGCTACCGCGAATACGAGGAGCTGGCGAACCAATATCGCGTGCCCATCGTGGTGGGCGGGTTCGAGCCGGTGGATCTGCTGGAAGCGATTCACATGCTGGTCTCGCAGCTCGAAGAGGGGCGCGCCGAGGTCGAGAATCAATACGCGCGCTCCGTCAATTACGACGGCAATCTCGCTGCGCAGAGGATCCTGACCGAAGTCTTCGAAGTCACCGACCGCAAGTGGCGCGGCATCGGCAACATTGCCGGCAGCGGTTACCGCCTGCGTCCGGAATTCGCCGGCTTCGACGCCGAGGAAATTTTCGATTTGCGCGGCGCGAGCGCGGAAGAACCCGCCGAATGTATCAGCGCGCTGGTGCTGCAAGGGTTGAAGAAGCCGCGCGATTGCTCCGCTTTCGGCACACGCTGCACCCCGATGAATCCGCTGGGCGCGCCCATGGTCTCGGCCGAAGGCGCCTGCGCGGCGTACTACCAATATCGCCGTCACACGGAGCCAGCATGCCGCTGACCCATCCATTGAAACGGCCTCCGGCCGAGGACGCTCCCGTGTTGTTCTCCTGTCCGCAGCCGCTGGGCGCGGGCGAACGGATTTTGCTCGGCCACGGCAGCGGCGGACGCCTAAGCGCGGAATTGCTGCGGGATGTGTTTCTGCCGCTGTTTTCGAACCCCCTGCTGGATCGCATGGACGACCAGGCCATCTTCGAAATCGGCGGGGAGCGGGTCGCGTTCACCACGGATTCGTTCGTGGTTAAACCTCTGTTCTTCCCCGGCGGCGATATCGGCTCGCTGGCGGTGCACGGCACGGTGAATGACCTGGCGATGGGCGGCGCACGGCCGCTGTTTTTGAGCGCGGCGTTCATCCTCGAAGAAGGCTTTCCCACGGAGCAACTGCGCAGGCTCGCCCAATCCATGGCCAAGGCCGCGGAAGCTGCCGGAGTCGCCATCATCACCGGAGACACCAAGGTGGTGGAAAAGGGCAAGGGCGACGGCCTGTTCATCAACACCACCGGAATCGGCCTGGTGCCGCAGGGGGTGCGCCTTTCCGCCAACCAGGCCCAGCCGGGCGACCGGGTGATCCTGAGCGGCTCGATCGGAGACCATGGCATCGCCATTCTGGCCCAACGCGAGGGCCTGGCGTTCGAGACCGAAATCGAAAGCGATTCGGCGGCCCTAAATTATTTGGTCGCGGCGATGCTCGCCGCTCTTCCGGAGCCCGCCGGCGCCATTCGGTGCATGCGCGATCCCACCCGCGGCGGGTTATCCAGCGCACTGAACGAAATTGCGGGTCAATCGAACGTCGACATCGAAATCGTGGAAGGCGCGATCCCGGTGCGCCAGGAGGTCCGCGGGGCCTGCGAGCTGCTGGGCCTGGACCCTCTCTATGTGGCGAATGAAGGCAAGTTAGTGGCGATTGTCGCGCCGGATGCGGCCGATGCCATCGTGGCCGCGATGCGCCGTCATCCCCGCGGCGCGGATGCCGCCATCATCGGAAGCGTCAGGGAACGGCGTGGCGGGGTAAATGCATGCTCCGTGACGATGAGGACGGCGTTTGGGTCGAGCCGGATTGTAGATCTACTGGCCGGAGACCAGTTGCCGCGAATTTGTTGAGCAAATATGCACGAAATGGGCGTGGCTAACTCGATTCTCGAAGCGGTTGAAAAGGAGTTGGATCGTTATCCTGGCCGCTTGGCGACCAAGGTGGCGGTGCGCATCGGAGAGTATGCGGGCGTCGATCCGGAGTCTCTCAAATTCTGTTTCGAGGCGCTGGTAAAGGGGACCGGTCTGGAGCTTCTGGAACTCGCCATTGAGTGGCGTCCGGGCGCCGAGGATCTGGATCTGGCGTATCTGGAGCTGGGGGACGTCGAGGAAGAGGTGGTCGTATGAATCAGGTCTTGATCGAGAAGAAAGTGTTGAGCGAGAACGACACCATCGCAGCGCGCCTGCGCGCGGCGCTGGCCGAAACCGGGGCGCTGGCGCTGAATTTCATCGGTTCGCCCGGCGCGGGCAAGACCGCTTTTCTCGAACGGACGCTGGAACGCCTGCCGCAGCATACGCGCGCCGCGGTGCTCACCGGCGATATCCAGACCGAGAACGACGCCATTCGCCTGCAGCGCTACGGCTATCCGGTGCGTCAGATCACCACCGGCGGCTGCTGCCACCTGGACGCGCGCATGATCGAGAATCACCTGGACGGCTGGCCGGCCCAGGGGCTGGAGCTGCTGTTCATCGAAAACGTCGGGAACCTGGTCTGCCCCACCAGCTACGACCTGGGCGAGGACGCCAAGGTGGTGATCCTCAGCGTGACCGAAGGCGAGGACAAGCCGCTGAAATATCCCGGCATCTTCCGCAAAGCGGAGCTGATGATCCTGAGCAAGATCGACCTGCTGCCGCACGTGCCGTTCAAAGCCGAGCTGGCCAAGGAAAACGCGCGCCGCATCCACCCCGACATCGAAATTCTGGAAGCTTCCGCGATCAGCGGGGAAGGCTTCGACCAATGGCTCGAGTGGCTGGCCGCCCGCGCCGAGCGCAAAAAGACCGAGGCCATGATGGCCCTGGCAACTCATCCCGTCTAACAACCCAGGCAGCCACCCAAGGAGATCTGGCCATGCTTTCACCTGACACTGATTTGAGCCGCGCGCTTGCCTTGCGCGGCATCACCCGCCGGCAGCTCGTCAAGTTCTGCAGTGGAGTGCTGGCGACGCTCGCTCTTCCGGAACGCTATCTCGCCCAAACCGTCGCCGCCGTCGGCAAGGCGCGCAAGCCGGTGCTGGTCTGGCTGCAATTCCAGGACTGCACGGGATGCTCGGAATCCATGCTGCGATCCAGCCATCCGGACGTCGCCCACGTCGTGCTCGACCTGCTCTCCTGGGAGTATCACGAGGTCATCATGGCTGGCGCCGGCACCGCCGCCACCGATGTCCTCGACCGTGTCGTCAAGGAGGACAAAGGCAAGTATCTCGTTGTTGTAGAGGGCGCGATTCCTACCGGCGATGACGGCGTGTATTGCACCATCGGCGGACGGGCGGCTACCGAAATCGCGGAGACCGTGTGCCGCAACGCGGCCGCTACCATTGCCGTCGGCGCGTGCGCCTTCGATGGCGGACTGGTCCGCTCCATCCCAATCCCACCGGCGCCCTCGGCGTGCATGAAGCCGTGCCCGGGATCAAGGTCATCAATATGGCCGGCTGTCCGCACAATCCGGCCAACACCGCCGCGGTCCTGGTCCATTATCTGACCTTCAACGACCTGCCTGCGCTCGACCAATATAACCGGCCACTGTTCGCCTACGGCCGCGTGATCCACGATCAATGCGAGCGCCGCGCACATTTCGATGCCGGCCGCTTCGTCACCGAGTGGGGCGACGAAGGCGCGCGCAAAGGCTGGTGCCTGTATAAGATGGGCTGCAAAGGCCCGGAGGCCACCTTCAACTGTCCCTCGGTCCAGTGGAACGACCATACCAGTTGGCCGGTGAAAGCCGGACACGGTTGCATCGCCTGCGCCTCACCGCGCTTCTGGGACCATATGTCGCCGTTTTACAACCGCCTGCCCAACGTCCCTGGGTTCGGAGTCGAAGCCTCGGCGGGCGAGCTGGGCCTGGGACTGGTCGGTGTCACCATCGCCGGCGTCACTGCCCACGGACTCATCAAGATGATCAAGCCCGCGCCCAAGCCGGAACCCGCGGCCCAAGCCCCTAAGGAGAATTAGACATGGCACGCCTCGTAGTCGATCCTGTCAACCGCATTGAAGGCCACCTCCGCATCGAAGCCCAGCTCGACGGCGGCAAAATTTCCGACGCCTGGAGCTCCGGCACCATGTTCCGCGGCATCGAGATGATTCTGCAGGGCCGCGATCCTCGCGAAGCCTGGATCTGGGCGCAGCGCATCTGCGGCGTGTGCACCATGGTGCACGCCATCGCCAGCGTCCGCGCGGTCGAAAACGCGCTGCAGATCGAGGTTCCGGAAAACGCCCGCCTGGTGCGGCACCTCATCGCCGGTTCGCAGATGGTGCAGGAT
The DNA here is from genome assembly GCA_963838455.1 of Bryobacterales bacterium. Lineage (GTDB taxonomy): Bacteria > Acidobacteriota > Terriglobia > Bryobacterales > Bryobacteraceae > Palsa-187. Next base: position 608 of record CAWISY010000183.1, on the reverse strand, counting down.
CACGTGATCCACTTCTATCACCTGCACGCGCTCGACTGGGTCGATGTGGCCAACGCCCTTAAAGCCGACCCGGCCAAAACCTCGCAGATCGCGCAGTCCATCTCGGACTACGAAAAATCTTCGACCACCTATTTCAAGAGCATCCAGCAGCGCGTCAAGGCCGTGGTCGATAGCGGTCAGTTGAGCCTCTTCGCCAGCGGCTACTGGGGCCATCCGGCCTACAAGCTGCCGCCGGAGGTGAACCTCCTCGGCGTGGCCCATTATCTGGAAGCGCTGGAGTGGCAGAAGGATTTCATCCGCATCCACGCCATCCTGGGCGGCAAGAATCCGCACCCGCAATCCTTTCTGGTCGGCGGCATGACCACCGCGATGGACCCGAATGAACCCGACGCCGTCATCAACCCCAATACCATAACCGTCCTGCGCGACTTGGCCAAAAGCGCGCGCAAGTTCGTGGAGCAGGTCTACATTCCCGACGTCCTGGCTGTCGCGCCATACTATAAGCGATTGGTTCGGGCGCGGCGAGGGTCTGGGCAACTTCCTGTGCTACGGCGACTACGGGTCGAGCGATGATCCGGCCACCTTCCTGTTCCCCCGCGGCATCGTAA
>CAWISY010000182.1:0-41252 GCA_963838455.1 Bryobacterales bacterium | reverse complement strand
CCACGCCCATTGATACTGAGCCCCATGCAGCAGCCCAAATAGGAAGGCGCTCAACAGCACTCCCAGCAATGCGCCGAAGGATTTTGCGAGTAAGGGAAACAGGAAGCCGCGAAAGAACAGCTCCTCGTAAACCGGCCCCAGCACCACTGCGAAGAGCATCACGATGGCTAGCGAAATACGGTTGGTGATGAGTCCTTTGATCGGATCCTGTAATTCGGGTGCGTGCAGGACGACACCCAATGCGCCGACGGCGAAAGCAAGGAAAGGCCCCGCGAGGAAGCACCAATGGGCTCCTGGCACCGGCCAGAACCAGCCCATGGAGCGCCAGAAAGGCCGGCTGTAGCGCACCGAGACCAACCCATACAGCACCAGCAACAGCAGTCCGAAAAACACGGTTTGCGAAATCAGGGTCTGCAGTCCTCTGTTCGAACCGGCCATGCGGGCGAGTCCGAACGCGATCAACCCGCTGGGCAGAATCGCCGCCAGCAGCAGCGCCACGTCCTCATAGGTCCAGAAGGGGAACCGCTCCTCGACGGGACCAGGTTCCAGCGGCAGGCCGGTTTCAAACATCGAGGTCGATTAAGGCCGCGGCCAGCAAGGGAATCATCAGCTCGTGATGGCCGGTGATCGAGTAGCCGCGCCCGCCGGAACGCGCGTGCGGCCGCTCCACGACGTTGGTCTTGGGGCGATAATGCTGCAGAAAATCCAGGTTCACCGTAGTGAATTCGGCAAGAGGATAGCCCAGATTGCGCACTACCGAAACCGCCTTCAGGAACACCTCCGGCAGCACCACCGCGGAGCCGATGTTCAGATAGACGCCGCCCTGATCCAGCCCGCGCACCAAGGTGCACAGCAAGCGAAAATCGCGATGCGTGGTTTCGCCGATGGCCGCGGCGTTGGCGGCAGGATGCGTGTGCGGCGTGTCGGTCCCGACGGCGACATGGACAGTGACAGGGATGGACGAGCGATAGGCCGAGAAGGCGATGCTATGCGAAGCGAACTGCGGCTGCGCGAGGTTTTGCAGCCGCTGTCCCAGCGCCTCCCCCATACCCAGGCCGCCGCTTGTACCATGAACAGCCGCACCCTCCGCAATGGCGAGATTCATTTCGCGGCCGGTTTCCTCGGCGGCGCCGAAGCGTCCGTCGGGCAGCACGGCCTCAACGTCTTCACTGGTCTGGCCGGCAATGGCGATTTCGAAGTCGTGAATCGATGCCGCTCCGTTCATCACGAATGCGCTGACCCAGCCTCGCCGCATCAGATCCAGCAGCACATCGCCCAGACCGCATTTCACCACGTGGCCGCCGAGGCCCCACAAAATCGCGCGTTGCTGATCCCTCGCGCGGCGCAGGGCATCCAGCACTCCGCGGAAGGCATCGCCGGCCAGAATTTTGGGCAGCGACTCGACCCACGCCGCGAACCCGCTCCCGGCCGCATACGGCCGCGCGAAATCCTCCACGCGGACCTTTCCGCCGCGCGCCTCGATGGGCACGGTTTTCAGTTTGTCGAATGACAGCGGCGCGTGCTTATAAATACTCACGCGGCGCGACCTTTCTTGAGCACCTTGCGCAGCGCCTTCGCGGTGTAACTATGCGGATTCGAGACGATCTGCTCCGGCGTGCCGCAGACCACCAGATGGCCTCCGCGATCGCCTCCCTCCGGACCCAGGTCGATGATCCAGTCGGCGGTTTTGATCACATCCAGTTGATGCTCGATCACCACCACAGTATTTCCCAACTCCACGAGACTGCGCAGCACCTCCAGCAGCTTGGCGATATCTTCGAAGTGCAGACCGGTGGTCGGCTCATCCAGGATATACAGCGTCTTGCCGGTTTGCCGGCGGCTCAATTCGCGAGCCAGCTTGATGCGCTGGGCTTCCCCGCCGGAAAGCGTGGTGGAGGATTGGCCCAGGTGCAAATACCCCAGCCCGACGCGCACCAGCGTCTCCAATTTCACTTTGATCTGCGGAATGTTTTCGAGCACGCCGAGCGCTTCTTCGACCGTCGCCTCCAGAAGATCCGCAATCGAGTAGTTGCGATATTTGACCTGCAGGGTTTCGTGATTGTAGCGCCGCCCGCGGCAGACGTCGCAGGTGACGTAGACGTCGGGAAGAAAATTCATCTCGATGCGTTTCAATCCGTCGCCCTGGCAGGCTTCGCAGCGTCCGCCGCGCACGTTGAAGCTGAAGCGTCCGGCCTTGTAGCCACGCTCCCGGGATTCCGGCAGCATGGCGTAGAGCTCGCGAATCGGGGTGAAGGTTTGCGTGTAAGTCGCGGGATTGGAGCGCGGCGTGCGCCCGATGGGGGATTGATCGATTTCGATGACTTTGTCGATCAGATCGAGACCGGTGATGGAGGAGTTCGCGGCCGGCTCCGCCAGCGATCCGTACACGGCCTTGGATGCCGCGCGGTACAGAATATCGTTCACCAGTGTCGATTTCCCGCTGCCCGAAACACCGGTCACCAGGATCAGCATCCCTAACGGAAATTCGACGTCGATTTTTTTTAGATTGTGCGCGGTGGCCCCATGAATCGCGATACTGCCACGCTCCGCAGCGCGGCGCGTTTCTGGAATCGGAATTTGACGCGCGCCGGAAAGATATTGCCCGGTGAGCGAGGCGGGCGTGGCCTCGATCTGGCTCGGCGTCCCTTGCGCCACCAGTTCTCCGCCCAGGCGGCCCGCGCCGGGCCCCAGGTCGATGACGTAGTCGGCGCGCTCAATGGTATCGGCATCGTGCTCCACCACCAGGACGGTATTGCCGAGATCGCGCAGACGCGTCAGGGAATTCAACAAGCGCTCATTATCGCGAGCATGCAGACCTATGGAAGGTTCATCGAGGACGTACAGCACTCCGCGCAGCTTGGAGCCGATCTGCGTGGCCAGGCGGATGCGCTGCGCCTCGCCGCCCGAAAGGCTGACGGCGGAACGATCCAGGCTCAGGTAATCGAGGCCGACCGCCGAGAGAAACTCCAGCCGATTGCGCACTTCTTCGACGGGCCGGCCGCCGATCTGCAGCTCGCGTCCGGAGAGTTCCCAGCCGCGCACCAGCTTGAGCGCCGCTTCCACCGAGAGTGCCGTCAATTCCCCGATGGTTGAGCCCTGGACGCGCACCGCCAGGCTGGCCGGTTTCAACCGCTGGCCGCGGCAGTCGGGGCATTTCGCCGGCGACATGTACTGCATGAACCAGTCGTGATAGGCCTCGCTGGCGATCTCGTCTTTGTACATCTTGTCGAGGATGCCCAAAATCCCGGGCCGGCCTTCGGCGCCGTTCAGCAATATTGATTGCTGTTTCTTCGACAGGCTGCTGTAAGGTTTGTCGAGATCGATGCCCTGCGCTACAGCCAGGTAACCCAGGTTGTGCATCATGTAGCTGGAACTGCCGCCGGGTCCGATGCCGCCGTCCAGCAGCGGCCGTGAAGGATCCACAATCACCTTCAAGGGATCGAAGCTCCACTTGCTGCCTAAGCCGTTGCAGGCCTCACAGGCTCCGAACGGGCTGTTGAAGGAGAACGAGCGAGGCTCCAGTTGCGGAATGCTGGCGCCGCAATCGGGACAGGCCAGCTTCTGCGAATACAGCCGCTCCGCGCCGTTCACTACCGCGACCGTCACCAATCCGTCGGCCAGCTTGGTCGCGGTGACCACCGAGGCTTCCAGGCGCTTCTCGATCTCCGGCTTGATCAGCAACCGGTCGACCACCACTTCGATGGTGTGATTCTTGCGCCGGTCGAGCGTGATCTCTTCGTCCAAGGGGCGCAGCACTCCGTCGATTCTGGCCTTCACGAAGCCCTGCCGCGCGAGTTTTTCCAGCTCCTTCTTGTATTCGCCCTTGCGCCCGCGCACAATGGGCGCCAGAATCATGACCCGTTCCTGAGGGCTCAATGCCAGCACCTGCTGCACGATCTGATCGGTGGTCTGACGCGAAATCTCCTGTCCGCAGTTGGGGCAGTGCGGGATACCGATGGAGGCGAACAGAACGCGCAGATAGTCGTAGATTTCCGTAATGGTACCGACGGTGGAACGCGGACTGCGGCTGGTAGTCTTTTGCTCGATGGAGATGGCCGGGCTCAGACCGTCGATGGAGTCGACCTCGGGCCGCTCCATCTGATCCAGAAATTGCCGGGCGTAAGGTGAGAGCGTCTCGACGTAGCGGCGCTGGCCTTCGGCGTAGATCGTGTCGAAGGCGAGCGAAGACTTGCCGGACCCGCTCAACCCCGTGATGACAGTGAAGGTATTGCGCGGAATCTCGACGTCGATATTCTTCAGGTTGTGTTGCCGTGCCCCGTGCACGGTGATGCGGTCCAGCAAACACTCATTGTCCCATACCGCTTCATTGTCCCCGTTCTACCGCACCGGCCCGGCCAAAGTGGGACTTTCGGATGCAAGTCCCAGTACAATAGGCCCACCGATCTAATCTGCTCCTATTGACCTTAGTCCTTTTAGACTATAAAGTCAGATTACCGATGACCGAACAACGAAAAAATCAGCGCTTTAGTTTGCACCTTCCCTTGCAGGTGGTGGGGTCGGGAGCCAGCATCAAGGCCTCGGGCGAAACCAGGAACATGAGTTCGTCGGGAGTGTTGTTCACCTCCCAGCAGCGGATCCCGGTTGGGGATCCGATTGAGTACCTGATCACCTTTCCCAAGCCGTCGGGATCGCGCAGCGAGGTGCGCTTGCGTTGCGTGGGCAAGGTGCTGCGCGAAGAACCGGAGGCCTCCGCCTTTGCCGCGACGCTGGAACGGTACGAGTTCATCCGCCAACCGGAGTAGACGCCGCCTGTAGAACGCTTCGGGCCTGAATTGTTTCATCCACCGGCTTCGCTATACTCGTTACTGACCTAGCGAAGAAAGGGCGAAGCAATGAACCTCCCTGGCACCAATCTGACCTTGAGTTTTCCGGAGCCGGCGCGGCAACGCACGCTGGCCCGCCACAGCGGCCTTGAAGGCGCCATCGAGCAGTTCGAGAAGTGGGCGGCCGATCCGGATTCGCCGGTGCGCGCTCTGCGGCGCCAGCCGGCGCGGGAGGGCGAGTTCGCCGCTTTCCCCTCTTCCTTAGCCGAGCCGCTGAAGCGATCCTTGGAGGCGCGCGGCATTCAGCGCCTCTACTCGCACCAGGCCGCAGCAGTGGAGCACGCCGAGGCCGGACGCAACGTGGTGGTGGTGACTCCCACGGCTTCCGGCAAGACGCTGTGCTACAACCTGCCGGTGCTGAACCGCTTGATCGCCGAGCCGCAAGCCCGCGCGATGTACCTGTTCCCGACCAAGGCTCTGGCCGAGGATCAACTCCATGAGTTGCAGGCGGCGCTGGACGCTTCGGGCTCCGGCATCCGCGCGTTCACCTACGATGGCGATACTCCGCAGGACGCCCGCCGGGCGATCCGGGAGCGGGCCAACGTGGTGCTGACCAATCCCGACATGCTGCACGCGGGCATTCTGCCGCACCACACCAAGTGGGCCAAGGCTTTCGAGAATCTGCGCTATATCGTGATCGATGAGTTGCACTCCTATCGCGGCGTTTACGGCAGCCATCTGGCGAATCTGCTGCGGCGCTTGAAACGCATTTGCGAATTTTACGGATCGTCGCCGCAGTTCATTTGCTGCTCGGCGACCATCGCCAATCCCCAGGAGCTGGCGGAAGCCCTTACGGGTTTGCCGTTCCACCTGGTCGACAACAACGGTGCGCCGGCGGGTGAGAAATTCGTGGTGTTTTACAACCCTCCGGTGGTGAACCGCGCCCTGGGCATCCGCCGCGGATATTTGAACGAGACGCGGCGCATCGCGCGGGAGCTGCTCGACCGCGGCCAGCAGACGCTGGTGTTCGCCAACAGCCGCCTGGCGACAGAGATTCTGCTGACGTATCTGAAGGATGATTTTCAATCCGGAGCTCGACCGGAAAGTGTCCGGGGCTACCGCGGCGGCTATCTGCCCAAGGAACGGCGCGAGATCGAACGCAAGCTGCGCGACGGCGAACTCCGCGCGGTAGTGGCGACCAATGCGTTGGAGCTGGGCATCGACATCGGCTCTTTGGATGCCGTGGTGATGGCCGGCTATCCCGGGACCATCGCTTCCACCTGGCAGCGAGCCGGACGCGCGGGGCGCAGGCAGACCGCAGCATTGGCCGTGCTGGTGGCTTCGAGCGCGCCGCTGGATCAATACATCATCGAGCATCCGGAATATTTCTTCGAGCGCCCTCCCGAACACGCGCGCATCAATCCCGACAATCTAGAGATTCTGCTGAATCATTTGAAATGCGCCGCGTTTGAGCTGCCGGTCCGCGACGATGAGGCCTTCGGCCCACATGCTACAACCGACCTTTGCCGTTTCTTGGAAGATTTGAAGGTGCTGCATCACTCGGGCGGCCAGTGGCACTGGACCTCCGACAGCTATCCCGCCGACGCGGTCAGCCTGCGCTCGGTCTCGAGCGACAATTTCGTGGTGGTGGATATCACCGGCGATCACCAGGTGATCGCGGAAGTGGCCTTCACGGCTGCGCTGACCACGCTGCACGAAAAAGCGATCTACCTGCACGAGGCCCGGCAGTACCAAGTGGAGCGCTTCGATTACGAAGGCCGCAAGGCGTATGTGCGCCGCGTCGATTCCGACTACTTCACCGATGCCATCGACTACACGCAGGTGAAGGAGTTGGAGGAGTTCGAGTCGTCACCTACAGGTGGGGGAGCGAAGGCAGCGCACGGCGATGTGCGCTTGAATCGCCAGATTGTCGGGTTCAAGAAGATCAAGTTTTACACCATGGAGAACGTGGGCGCTGGCAACCTGTTCCTGCCGGAGCAGGAAATGCACACTACCGCGTTCTGGCTGCACTTCCCGGCGGAATTTCTCAAGAACTTTGCGGATTTATCGCCGGCGGAGCGGCAGGGCGGTTTCGTGGGCCTCGGCGCGTTATTGCGCACCGTAGGTGCGCTGCACGTCATGTGCGATCCGCGCGACTTAGGCGTGTCGATCACCGAAGATATCGCGGGGAAAACCTTCGAGCCGAATTTGTATCTCTATGACAACTACCCCGGCGGCATCGGGCAAAGCTCGGCTCTCTATCGCCTGACGCGGCGGCTCCTGGAGGGAGCCTTAAATATGGCCAGCGCGTGCCCGTGCGATTCGGGATGCCCCGGCTGCGTAGGTCCGATTGGCGAGGTGGGCGAGCGCGGCAAAGAGGTCGCGCTGCGGATTCTAAGGGAACTGACGTGAAAAACCGCTTCCTCCGGTCGCGGCTCCGTTTCGTTTCCTTCTGAGCCGCGACCGAAGGAAGCGGGCGTCCCTATTTCCCTAACAGCTCATCCACCAGCTTCTGCGCCCCGTAAAGTTTCGTCAGCGCCTCCGTCATCGCGGCCGTGTGCACCGCGACCGCGCGATTCTTCCCGATGTCGTAGACAAAATCCCCGACCAGCGATTCGATGTTGCCGTCAAAGATCAGGCCCACGATCTCGGCATTGCGGTTGATCACCGGGGAGCCGGAGTTGCCGCCGATGATATCGTTGGTGGTCACGAAGTTCATCGGCGTCGAAAGATCCAGCTTGCCGCGGCCTTCCTTGTACCGCGAAGGCAGGTCGAACGGCCCGTCGTAGTTGAAGCTGGCCGCGCGATCGTATAACCCGAACATCGTGGTCTTGGGCGGAGCCTCGGTTCCGTTCATGGGATAACCCTTCACTTGCCCGTAGCTCAGCCGCAGCGTGAACGTGGCATCCGGGTACATGGTCTTGCCGTAGGCGGCGAAGCGAGCCTTGCCGAGTTGTTCTCCGGCCCTTTGCTCCACGCTCTCCACGTTCTGCTCATTCCACTTGATCAACTCGCGGCGCATGGGGTCGAGCTTGCGCGCCAGCACGATCATGGGATCGCTGGAGGCCGCTACGGCCGATTCGCCACCGTCGATCAGTTTCTTGCGCTCCGCCGGATCGCCCAGCTTGGTTCCGTTCACCAGCGCCGTGGCCACTTGCTGGGGCGTTTGTCCGTTCAACACCGTTTTCACAAACGGATCGTTAGGTCCGGCCTCCGCCAGGTCCAGGCTCAGCGCGCCGGTCATGCGCGCGATCTCCATGTCGTTATAGGTCGGCGCGGGCGACGCCAGTTGGAACTTGAGAGAATCGAGCTGGGAATCGTGGAAGCCCGGGAGCCGCTCGCCGTCCGGCTTCTTGATTTCCGCGACGTATTCGACGATGGTCGTGGCCAGGCTCGCCAGCGAGGAATCGAGGCCGTGGTAGTACTGCTCCTTGTAGCGCGACGCGGCTTTCTTTTCGGCCGCCTCAATCTCCGTCCAGGCGTTGCCGTAGGCGGATTTCCACTGCGAGTTCGCCATCACCTTCGCCTTGAACTCGTTCTCCTCTTTCTGCTTTTTGGCGAACACGGCCGGATCGTCCAGCCCCTGCAGGCGGCCTTCGTAGGCCTTGCGCGAATTCTCCAGGCTGAAGACGCGCGAAGCGGCCTCGCGAGCCTGCTCCGGACCCTTGGCCGAAAACTCCTTCAGCACGCGAATACGGTCTTTGAGAATCTTCAACGTGTTCGGCTCAACCAAGTCGCGCTCCTGGGTCAATTGCGCGATGGTATCCAGGCGCTCGGTTGACCCGGGATTGCCGGAAACGAACACCAGATCGTTATCGGCTGCGCCCTTGGGATTCCACTTCAAATAATCTTTGCTGTCGATCGGCTTGCCATTTTCATACACGCGGAACAGAGCCAGATCGAGGTCATAGCGCGGATACGTGAAATTATCCGGATCGCCGCCGAAGAACGCGATCTGCTGCTCCGGCGCGAACACCAGCCGCACGTCGGTGTACTTCTTATAGCGGTAGAGCCAATATTCGCCGCCCTGATAGAGCGTGACGACGTCGGAGCGGAGCCCGGTCTTTTCCTGACTCTCGCGTTCGATGGCCGCGATCGCGGCCTTGCGCGCGCTGAACTCGGCCTCCGCGCCTTTGACGTTCTTCACCGCGGCTTGAACCCGGTCAGTGACGTTCTCCATCGACACCAGCACGTTCACCTCGAGGTCAGGCGACTTCATTTCCTGGTCGGGCGCAGACGCGTAGAAGCCGGTTTGTATGTAATCGTGACCCGCAGTCGAGTTCTTTTGCAACTGCCCCCGCGCGACGTGATGATTGGTCAACAGCAACCCGTGTGGGCTGACGAAGGAGCCGGAGCCGCCATCGTTCAAGCGCACGCTGGAGAGCCGGACGTGATCGAGCCAGGCTTGCGTGGGCGTGAAGTTGTACTGAGCCTTGAGCTGCTTGAGTGGGCGGATTATCGAAGGTCCACATCCCTTCTTCGGCCCCAAGAGGCTGCACCAGCATTGCTCCGGCGATGGCTGCCGTCACGAGAAATGAGCGCGAGAACTTCTTCAGGTTCATGCCGTTCACATTTTAGCGTATGGGTTTAACCCAGCGTGAATTTCACGTCGACTTCGGTGAGCACTTGCACGGGCTTGCCGTTCAAAAACGTGGGCTTGTAAGTCCACTGCTTCACGGCGCTGACTGCGGACTCCACCAGCAAAGGATTACCGCTCATCACGCGTAGATTCTTCACCGTTCCATCGGGAGCGATGGTCGCCGACAGCGTCACCGTACCCGAGATGCGGGCTTGCCTGGCGATGGGCGGATACGACGGCGCGACTTCATGGACCAGGCGCGCAGCCTGAACATCGCCGCCGACCTTAATCTGCGACGGCGTCTGAGCCACCGCAGCAGGAGCGGGCGGCGGAGCCACTTTTGGCGCAGGCGGTGCACCGATCGATCCTCCAAGGGAGCCTCCCAGAACACCTCCAGGAATCCCGCCAGCGATTCCACCGACGACGCCTCCGTTAGCTGCAGTCAGATCCGGCAAGGCAGGAGGGGCGTCAGTATCCATTGCGACCTGTTGCGGAACGATCCTGGGCGCGACCAACTGAGGAACCACGAAGGTGCGCAGAACCGGTTTGACCACGGCGGGATGCGCCGGGGCTCGCGTGGCTGCCGCGGGCGGCGCGGGAGGCGGAGGCGGCAAGGGCGGTGCGATCAGCTCCGTCGATAATTCTAGTTTCGGGAGTTGGGCTACAAACACGGCGGGCAGCACCAACACCGCAAACAGGACCAGCGCCGCCTGGACTACGAACGCCAGGGCTGCGTTTCTGGTCTGGTGGGTTCCTCCGGTGGGAAGCAACATTTGCTCAAACATAAACGCCTCCACCGATTTGGATGCGGCAGCACAGGCGGAAGTGATCCCGTCGAGAGGGGATGGGGGCATCCCACCGGGAAGCTAGGAGCCTGTCTGAGTAATCAAAAATCGCTCTGTCTAACCACAAGGTCTTGTGCTCGAAATGCTCTCGCATCACAACATGCAGCCTCGAAAAGCATTTCTCGGACAGGCTCCTAGGCTCAGTCGAGGGCAATAACAATCGCGCCCGCGACGATCAACAATCCGCCGATGCCTTTGCCCCAGGTCAATTTTTCACCCAGAAACAGAGCCCCGAACACGATCACCAGCGCGACACTCAGCTTATCGATGGGAGCCACCCGCGAAGCCGGGCCGACCTTCAGCGCGTGAAAGTAGCACACCCACGAAAGGCCGGTGGCAAACCCGGAGAGGGTCAGGAATAGAAAGGTGCGCGAGGTAAGCCCACTGAAGCTGGAGGGCTGCCGGAACGCGAACGCCAGAATCCAGGTGAAGACCACCACCACCGAGGTGCGGACGGCGGTGGCGAAGTTCGAATCAATTCCGGCGACGCCAACCTTCGCAAGAATCGCGGTGGCGGCAGCGAACAGGGCGGAAAGGAGGGCCCAGGTGAACCATGTCATCACCTCCAAGAATAGGTCAGCCGGACTGCGCGCTCAGGAATGCGTGCCCGGCGCTTCGTGCCCCAGCGCCTGGACGTACTCAACGTAGGGACCGGGGTAGACGCGCGGGTTACGGTCCCTGCCGCTCTCTCCCCCCAGCTCCAGGACTCGCGAGCCCAGGCCGCGCAGGAATGTGCGGTCGTGCGAGACGAAGATCATGGTGCCCTCGAAATCCTTCAATGCCTCGACCAGCATCTCTTTGGTGGCCAGATCCAGGTGATTCGTCGGCTCATCCAGTACCAGGAAGTTGGGTGGGTCGTACAGCATGCGCGCCATCGCCAGCCGAGACTTTTCTCCGCCGGATAACGAGCGGATCTTCTTGTCGACATCGTCGCCTGAGAATTGAAACGCCCCGGCCAGAGTCCGCAGGGAGCCCAATCCATCCTGCGGAAAATCTTTCTGAAGCTGCTCCATGACGGTGAGATCCGCGTCCAGGACGTCAAGCGATTGCTGGGCGAAGTATCCCATTGCCAGAGACGCACCCAGGCGTACCGAGCCCTCATCCGGCTCCGTTGCGCCGGCGATCATCTTGAGCAGAGTGGTTTTGCCGGCTCCATTGCGCCCCATCACCGCCCAACGCTCGCCGCGGCGGATGGTCAGGCTGAAGCCGTCATAGATCACGCGTGCGCCGTAGCGCTTGTGCAGATCCTCCAGCACAGCCACCTGGTCGCCGGATCGGGCCGGCGTTCGAAACTCGAACCTGACCACCTGGCGCTTCTTCGGCAGCTCGATTTTTTCGATCTTGTCGAGAGCCTTGATGCGGCTCTGCACCTGCGCAGCCTTGGCCGCATGAGTGCGGAAACGGTCGATGAAGCGCTGCTCCTTGGCGAGCATCGCCTGTTGCCGCGCGAACGCGGCCTGTTGATTGGTCTCGCGAATGGTGCGCTCACGCTCGTAGAAATCGTAGTCGCCGGAGTAGACCACCACTTCGCCGGCATCGATTTCGGCGATCTTGGTCACGATGCGGTTCATGAACTCGCGGTCATGCGAGGTCATCAGCAGCGCACCCTGAAACGTTTTGAGGAATTGCTCCAGCCAGATGATGGATTCGATGTCCAGGTGATTGGTGGGCTCGTCCATCAGCAGCACATCGGGGCGGCCCAGCAGCACCCGCGCCAAAGCCACGCGCATCTTCCAGCCGCCGGAGAGCGCGCCCACGTCGCCGTCGATCTGATCGTCCTGGAAGCCGAGCCCGTGCAGCACCTCGCGCGCCTGCGCCTCCAGCGTGTAGCCGCCCAGGTGCTCATACTCTTCCTGAACCGAGCCGAAGCGCTCCAAAATCCGGTCCAGCTCCGCAGCGCGGTCCGGATCCTCCATGGCGCGATTGAGGGCTTCCAACTCATGATGCAGATCGCCGGCGCGGCCGCTGCCCGCAATGGCTTCGTCCAGCACGCTGCGCCCCTTCATGTCCTCGACGTCCTGGCGAAAGTAGCCGATGGTCAGGCGCTTGGGTACGGAGACATCGCCTTCATCGGGCCACTCCTCGCCCATGATCATGCGGAACAGAGTGGTCTTGCCGGAGCCGTTGGGACCCACCAGGCCGCACTTCTCCCCGGGGTTCAATTGAAAGGAAGCGTCGACAAAGACCAGTTGCTTGCCGTACTGCTTGTTGATGTTGGAAAGGGCGATCAAGAGGGGTTTTGCTGCGGTAACCTCCAGGATACAACGGCGGGACTTTCTGTGTGTTCTCAGCGTCTATTCTGATGACAAAGGAGGTCCCATGAAGCTGAGAATCTTGCTCGCCGCCCTGCTTTCGCTGATCGCTCTCGCCGCGTTCGCCCAATACCCCACCCCTCCATCCGTCCTTCCGCCGATCGTTTCTCCGCCGCCTCCCACCACGGACGAGCGCATCCAGCGGCTGGAACGTCAGGTGACGGATCTTCAAAACCGGGTCCTCCAGCTTGAAGACGCGACCAAGCTGAAGATCCGGCCCCTCACGGATAACCGGTAGACCGGATACGTTAGCGTATTGCCGTTGATCCGGAGATCCTCGCCGGGAAGCCGGCAATCCGCGGCACCCGTCTGGCAGTCGAGTTCATCCTTGAGCTTCTTGCCGCCGGCCGATCCGAGAGCGCGATCTTGTCAGACTACCCGGGAGTCACCCCCGCGGATATCATGGCGTGCAGAGCCGCGGAGGGGTGCGGCCAAGAACGGCCATAAGGTGTCGTATTGGATACGCTAACCTATTAGTAGATGCCCGTTCCCGTCTCTCAAATGTGGACGGTGGCGACCTATGTCCTCAAACAGAGGTTTCAGGGACGCCGCCGCTACCCGCTGGTGCTGATGCTGGAGCCGTTGTTTCGCTGTAATCTGGCGTGCTCCGGCTGCGGCAAGATCCAGTATCCGGCGCACATTCTCAAGGCCCACCTCACGCCCGAGGAGTGCTTCCGCGCCGTCGACGAATGCGGCGCGCCCATGGTCTCCATCCCCGGCGGCGAGCCGCTGATGCACCCGCAAATCGCCGAAATCGTTGAGGGGCTGATCGCGCGCGGCAAATACATCTACCTCTGCACTAACGCTCTGCTGCTCAAGGAAAAAATCGACCTGTTCCAGCCCAGCAAATTCCTGACCTTCTCGGTCCACATGGACGGCCAGCGCGACCATCACGATTTCGCGGTGTGCAAAGAGGGCGGCTACGACATCGCCGTGGAGGGGATCAAGGAAGCGGTCGCGCGCGGCTTCCGCGTCACCACCAACACCACTTTGTTCGACGGCGCCGACCCCAAGAGCGTGCGCGCGTTCTTCGACGAAATGATGGCGCTGGGAGTGGAAGGCATGATGCTTTCGCCCGGCTACTCCTACGACAAGGCTCCGGATCAGCAGCATTTCCTGGGCAAGGCTCGCACGCGGCGGCTGTTCAACGCCATTCTTTCGAATCGCAACCCGAAGTGGGCGTTCAATCTTTCGCCGCTGTTCCTCGAATACCTGATGGGCAAGCGCGATTACGCCTGCACTCCCTGGGGCATGCCGACGTTCAATCTGTTCGGCTGGCAGAAGCCCTGCTACCTGCTGCAGGACGGCTATGCGGACACCTTCCAGGAGTTGATGGAGGCGACCGAGTGGGAGCGCTATGGCACCGAATCCGGCAATCCCAAGTGCGCCAACTGCATGGTGCATTCCGGTTACGAAGCCTCCGCCGTGCATGACACCTTCAACTCCTGGCGCGGGTTCTTGAGCACTGTGCGTGGGACCCTGTTCTCGAAGTATCCGGATCGCGCGGCGCTCGCACAACTGGAGCAGCACGTTCCGCATCCTGCAGACCTCGTCCACATTAAGACCGAGCAGATCGACCAGGACGAACTGCAGCCGCGATGAACCCGGCTGTCAATCCAAACGAGCTGGAAGTAGCGCCCGGATTCGCCAAAGAGAATCTGCAAGGGATGGTGTGGGACACGGCTTCCGAAGAAGCTCTGCGCACCGGACTCGAAAAAGCCTTTGATTATCGCGGTGACGTGACCATCACCAAAACCGACGGCGGCACCCTCGAAGGCTACATCTTCGACCGCCGGCCGGGCGAGACGCTGAAGGAGTCGTTCGTGCGCGTGATCCCGTCAACCAAGGGCGGACCACTCACGAAGGTTTCCGTCGCCTATTCCGAGATTGCGGGCCTCGCCTTCACCGGCCGCGACACGGCAGCGGGCAAGAGCTGGGAAGCCTGGGTCAAGAAGTATCTCGAAAAGAAGGCCCGCGGCGAGAAGAATATCGAGCAGGCGCCAGAGCAACTGGATTAATTCGGGCCCAAGGCTCGCACTGCCTCCTCGATGCGCTTGGTCTCCGCGGCGTAATCTTCACCTTCGATCGTGAGGGGTTCGCCGAAGGCCACGGTGACCTTCCCATGCGACGGCCAATGCGCATCGCGATGGAGCACTTTCTCGAGCCCCACGATTCGCACCGGGACAACGGGAACGTGGGTCTGGGAAGCCAGCATCGCGGTGCCGGGGCGGAAGGGATGCACTTCACCCGCATGCGTGCGGTCGCCTTCCGGGAAAATCAGCACGCACCAGCCCTGATCCATTAACGAACCCATATACCGAAACGTTCGGCGCGCGCCCATCTCGCGCTGCGGAATCGGGAAGGCGTTATAAAACAGCGCAGCCGAGTAATATTGGAGTCCGCTGGTGAAACGCTTCCACAGCGAAAATTGCGCGTGGTGAAAATGCGGCGTAAACCAATCCTTGGACATCGCCGGCGCGATTTTCTGCCGCCACTGGCGAGGCAGCGCGCACAGCACCACCGGCACGTCCATGAAGCTCTGGTGATTCGGCGCGAAAATCACCGGGGGCGTAAGACCCTTTAGGTTGGCTGTGCCGGTTACGGTAATTCGAGCGTAGTAGCGCGTGAGCGGTCTGGCCAGCACGGCTTGGACGAAGTAGCGAATCGCCCGCGCCCACCAAGAGCGGTTCCACGAGGGGTAATCGAGCGGGGCCTCGGTCGTTCTTTGGTCGTGGGGCGCCGACGCCGTAACGGGCCGGGACAGATCGGCCACGGTACGAGCCGCGGAAAGCGTCTGTTCGTCAATCGCGGAGCCGGCCTGCTGCTCCAGCTCGATCAACAATTGCACGCGGTCGAGCGAACTCAATCCTAGCTCATCGAGCGTGGTCTCGGGAGTGATCGTTCGGCCCGGAGCGTAGCGGGCGATAATTCCGGCCGCGCCAGTCGCCGCCTTCGATGCCTCCGGTCCTTTCCCGGTGAGGATCCGCATCGCGATTTCGCCGCGCTTGAGCTTGCCCGTTCCGGTGGTGCGCGGCAGTTCTTCTCCGGGGGGCCAGGTGGAGACCGCGCGGATCTTCTGTTGATCTTCCAGCTTCTCGTTGGCGCGCGCGACAATGGTTTCCGCGTCGACTCCCGGCTCCGTCACCAGCACCGCGTGCACCTTATCAGGTCCGATCACGGCGCAATCGCGAACGCCGGGAATGACGAGCAGAACCGTCTCCACGTCTTCCGGAAACACCTTGCGCCCATCCGGCAGCACGATCATTTCCTTCTTGCGCCCGCGAATCGAGAGGCGGCCTTCGGAGTCTAGTTCGCCGACGTCGCCAGTCGCGAGCCATTGATCCACGTTCCTGTCTTCGCTGGCGCTCATCCCGTAATATCCGCGGGACACATTCCCTCCGCGCACCAGCACCTCGCCGTCGGGCGCGAGTTTCAGCTCGACTCCGCCCACCGGAGTCCCCACCGTTCCCGGCCGCGTGTGGAAGGGATGGTTCAGCGTGACGATGGGCGCAGCCTCGGTGAGTCCGTAGCCTTGAATTACCAGGAAACCAAGCCGCAGGAAAAATGTTTCGACCGCCGGATCCAGCGGCGCCGCACCCGTGATCATGGCCCAGAACTTGAAACCGAAGACGCGATGGACGCGGCGAAAATGCCACCAGCGCCGCATCCAGTGCATCTTCTCCGGCGGATTGCGGGTTTCCGGAAATTCGCGCTGGATGTAATCGCGCAGCACTTCCAGAATCTTCGGCACCGAAACCAGCACGGAGATGCGGCGCGAATGAATGTGCTCGACGATCTCCTCAGGATGATAGGAGCGCTGGAACACCACGGTGCCGCCGATCATGGGTGGAATGAAGGTCGCCAGAGTCTGCCCGAACAGGTGACTCAGCGGCAGAAGATTCAGGAAGCGAACCGGATGAAACGGGCGCTCCAGCTTGCGATATTTGCGGATTTCATTTTCCACCGGCACGATGTTGGACAGTATGTTGCGGTGGGTGATGATGACGCCCTTGGGCTCGGCTGTGGCGCCGGAGGTGAAGACGATTTGGATGATGTCGTCCGGATTTATTTCGACGCCCGACGGCGACCAAGGCGCGGAAGCGCCCCAGTCGAAGTCAGAAAACCGCCAGACTGGAGCGGCAGTCTCCAGTGCCGCATCGACAGAATCGCCCGCGAGAAGCGCTCGTGCCTCGACGATCCCCGCGACGCGCTTGACGAAATCCGCGGAGCTGCGGAAATCGATGGGCACCGCGATCACGCCTTCCAGCAGGCATCCCCACAAAGCCGCGATCCATTCCGGCCGGTTCTCGGACCAGAACAGGACTTTCTCGCCTTTGCCGATGCCTACGCCGCGCAGCTTCTGAGCGAATCCGCGGGCTGCGTTCGCCACTTCCGCGTAAGTGCGCTTATGCGTGCGGTAGCCGTCGTCCCAAACCAGGAAATCGTCTTTCAGCTCGGCCAGATCCGCGAAGAAGTCGAGCAGCGTTTCCCGGCGGGGCATCTAATTCAACATCGCCTAATCCGAGATGGCCCAATCTCCAGGAACAATGGGACGGGTTCGCGGCAGTGCGCCGCGCCAGGCGAGGAACCCCACGCCTGTTAGAACCAAGACGAACACGATTAGTTTCAAGGGATCCCGCGGCGCGGAGTGCGGGTCCAGCTTCCACAACAACCCGAGCGCCGGCTGAGCCAGCCCCACGGCCCATACCGTCCCGTAGAAATAGCGCCGTTCCGTGCCCTCGCCTTTGGTCGAAGGTTTCACGCGCGGCAACCAGCCCGCGAGGCCGCACAGGATGATCGCGCCGGCCAGTGGAAAATACGCGGCGGCATAGATTTGTTTCAGCCGCCACTCTCCGGTAATCAGCGCGTAGATCAACCCGACCAGGTTCATGGCCGTGAGGCAGATCAGATCGCTCCAGGCCATGGTGTAGCATATGCGGCGATACAGCGGATTGGGCTTGTCTTCGGTGAAGCGGAGGATGTAGGGCTTGGGTTCGACTCCCGGGAGCTGGCCGGCGAGGCCGGCCGAGCCGGTGGCGATCAGCACCACGGCGAGCCACGCGCCCATCCGCGAATCGAAGCCGTGTTCAATCAGATCGAACGTCAGCGGTCCGGGCGCGATGAAGAAGACAAAGATCCAGATCGGCCAGTGCGCCAGCCGGTAATGCGGCTTGTTGCGCTCGCGGAAGTGAGGCGGTCTGGCGTGATGCAGTGCAGGGCGGGGGGCCACCATATGTTTATAGCATCGCCACGTTTATAACATCGCCTGCAGCTTGCTCTTCAGCCTGGCGATCTCCGCGACGCTCCAGGCCTGCGCCGGACAACCACGAGGTGAGTAAGGTTCGTCTCCATCGTAAATCTCAGGTACCGAGCCCAAGCAAGGCCCCAAAGCCGCGCGCTCCTCTAACTGATCGAGCAGTCCGCGGCAGTATCCTAGAGTCTGCGGGGTTTTTCCAAAAGCGATCAGGTATGCGTCGACGAACGGCCCCAGCAGCCACGGCCACACCGTTCCTTGATGATAGGCGCCGTCGCGCTCCGCGGGCCCGCCGCGATAGTGAGGCTGGTATTCCGGATCACCGCGTTCCAGGGTGCGCAGTCCCACCGGCGTGAGGAGCTCGCGCTCGACGGCACGCACCACCGCCTGCTGCTGATACCGGGCCAGCACCTGGTTGCCGAGGCTGACCGCGAAGATCTGGTTCGGCCGCAGCTTGTTGACCGGGCCGTCTTCGCTGATGACGTCGTACAAGCACTCGCGCTGGTCGTTCCAGAACGCCTCGCGAAAGCTCTGCGCGACACGGAAGGATTCCACCCAGCATTCGTTGTCGCCCCAATCCGCCATCCGGCACAGCGCCGAATGCCACAGCGCGTTGATCTCCACCGGTTTGCCGTGGCGAGGCGTCACCACTCGATCGCCCACGCGGGCGTCCATCCACGTCAGATTTGTCCCCAGGTCCCCGGCGCGCAGCAGATGATCCTGGGGGTCGACGCCGATGCCGTGCAAGGTTCCGCGCAAGTGCCAGTCGATGATTTCGCGCCCCGCGGGCAGGAACACGTCCTCCAGAAAATCGCGATCGCCGCCGGCTTCAAGCCACGCCCGCATCGCTTCAAACATCCACAGAGTTGCGTCGGCGCTGTTGTACTCGGGCTCGACTCCGGCGTCGGGGAAGCGATTCGGAATCAGTCCCTGGCGGAGGGTCTTGAGCGCGGCCTCGATAATTTCGCGCGCCGTGTCCAGTTCGCCTTGCGAGATCAGCAGGCCAGGCAAACTAATCATTGTGTCGCGGCCCCAATCGGTGAACCAGGGATAGCCGGCGATGATGGTGGGGCTGCGGTCCACACGCCGGATCAGGAAGGGGTCGCGTTTCGCTGAGGGAGGCTGCGCCGATTCCGTTCCGTCAGTCGAAGCGCATAGCGTCACCCATTCACCCGGCTGAAGATCGAAGACGTAAACTCCCGGCGTGTACAGATCCTCGCGGAAATCGAAGCCGCGGTCGAGCTCCTCTAAATACTCGACGTTGTAATACCAGTGCGCGTCGTCGACGAACTTCGCCTTGGTGTGAAACCGCAGCGGGGTTTCGAAGGGCTTGCCCCAGACGCGTTGCAACCAGTGGTAATCCCGATTCGCGAGGAACGGCCGCACCCGCAGAGTCAGCGCCCGGTCCGCGCGATAGCGAATGACAACCGCAGGCCGTCCCTCGGCAAGATACACCTGTTTTTCGAGACGTGCCTCACCGGCGCGGTAAATCCAGGTCGCGCACGGCTCGGTTCGGAACTCCTCGATCGCCTCGAACCCGCGCGGCGCGACCACCCACGGATACTGACACGTGCCGAGAACGAAGCTGCGTCCCTCGAAGCTGGATCCGATGAGGACGGCCTCCTCTTCCACGCGAGCCAACAACAGCCGCCGCGACCCTCCTGTCTCAGGTGCAGCGATCAGCAACCCGTGATAGCGCCGCGTATTCACTCCCGCCACAGTGCCCATGGCGAACGCGCCCGTGCCGTTAGTCTCCAGCCATTCCAGCTTGGAGGATCGCTCGAAATCCTGCGCGAGCGTAGATCCCACTGTTATGGATCCGCTCACGTTTTGCCGACGTCGCGATGCGTCTCTTTCACGCGGTATCCGGCCGCGGCCAGGCGCTTGCGGATTTCGTTCGCAATCATCACGCTGCGATGGCGGCCGCCGGTGCAGCCGAAGGAGATGGTGAGATACGACTTGCCTTCCTCGATATAATGCGGCAGCAGATACACCAGCAGGTCGGAGATGCGGCTGATGAACTCGGTGGTCTGAGGAAAGGAGCGGATGTAGCGCGCCACTTGCGGATTCTTGCCGCTGAGCGCCTTGAACGCGGGGATGTAATTCGGGTTGGGCAGAAAGCGCACGTCGAAGACCAGGTCGCTATCGGAAGGGACGCCGTGGCGGAAGCCGAAGCTATTCACCTGGATCAGGATCTCCGGATCGCGCGCAGATCCGCGGAAGGCGCTGTGAATGGTGTCGCGCAGCTCATGCACATTGAACTTGCTGGTGTTGATGATGGGATCGGCCAGCCGCCGGATGGGCTCCAGGCGCTCCCGTTCGCGGCGCACGCTGGCAGCGACGGTTTGATTCGCTCCCAGCGGATGCGGCCGGCGCGTTTCGCTGAAGCGGCGGATCAGCGTGGCGTCATCGGCCTCCAGGAACAGCAAGCGCGTGGGAATTTTTTCGCGGATGCGCTTGTACATCGCCGGAAAGCGGTCGAGCGAAGAGCCCTCCCGGATATCCACCACGATGGCGGCGCGCCGCACGCGCGGCACCTCGCCCGCCAGCTCCGCGAATTTCGGGATCAGATCGATGGGCAGATTGTCCACCGAATAATAACCGAGATCCTCCAGCGCCTTCAGCGCCGTACCTTTCCCGGAGCCGCTCAAACCGGTGATAATCACCAGCTCGGTTCGGCGAGCTGGGGTTGCACTACGAGTCGCGCTGGGCGTCGTCTTACGCTCTTTGGCGGCAGGAAGGGACACTCGCCGCTATTTTAGCGGGTTTCAGCTCTCGATCAAATCGAAGTGCCCGTCGCGGCGCCGCACCAGCACCGTGACTTTCTCTCTTTCGGCGTCGCGATAGACCATGTAGTCGCGGTCCTCTTCCATCTCGAGCATGGCTTCGTCGAGGGTCATGGGCTTGCGCTGGTCGTGGTGATTGACGCGAAACACGTTCACCGGAGCAGATGTTTCGGCTGGAGCCGGCTCCGGCGGAGCTGCCTTGCTCGCCTTGGCTTCCTTGGGGGCGAGCTCGTCCTTGCGGCGATGCTTCTCGCGCCGTTTGCCGCGGTTCTTGACCGCCTGCGCCTCCAGCTTTTCGAGCGCCGTGCTGACGGCCGTGAACACATCCGGATCGGAGCCAACGCCGATCAGCTCATGTTCATAGTACGGAACCGTAATTTCGGCCTTGTTCAGATGGCGAACGACGGTAACAACGACGTGCGCCTCAATCTCGCCCCGCTTCTCGAGCAACTTCGAGAGCTTGGCAAACTTCCCATCCAGCTTGCGCTGGAATTTCGGAGACAACTCCTGCTTGATTCCCGTATACGTGATTTTCATGGTCTACCTCCGCGTCAGGCGCGGACCCGGCGCTGATGGGTCGAAGGAATCCGCATATCTTCGCGGTATTTGGCAACGGTACGGCGGGTTACCTCGATGCCCTCGGCTTGTAAGAGGTCCGTAATCTGTTCATCGGTCAATGGGTGGGCGGTATCCTCGTCTTCGATCATCTTTTTCACTCGCCTCTTTAGAATGAGCAGCGGAGTGGCCATTCCGCCGGGCCCTTGCACGGCCTCAGAGAAGAAATAACGGAGCTCGAAGACTCCTTGCGGGGTGTGCGCGTACTTGTTCGAGACGGCGCGGCTGACGGTCGAGGGGTGAACCCCGATCTCTTCCGCGATCTCCTTTATCATCATGGGCCTGAGCTGATCGATCCCGCCCTCGAGAAAGTCCATCTGGCGCCGCACGATGGATTGGCAGACTTTCAAAATGGTGTGTTTCCGCTGCTCGATGTTCTTCATGAGCTGAATCGCGGAAGCGTAACGGTCGCGCACGTAATTGCGAACGTCCTTGTTGGGTTCCTGGGTGCGATCCAACATGCGCCGGTACTGGGGGTTAAGACGCAGGGTGGGGACTTCCTCTTCGTTGAGCTGAATCAGGTAGCCGTCGCTGTCCTTGGAGATGTAGACATCCGGCTCGACCACCCGCGCCCCGGCGCCGGAATAGCGCAGACCCGGTTGCGGATCCAGGTGGCGGATCACCTCAATGGCGATCTGGATGTGCTCCAGGGGACGATGCAGAACCTTGGCAATTTCCTTGAACTGCTTCGTTTCCAGCAGCTTGAGATGGTTCTCGACAATCTGCCACGCAACCCCGCCTTTGGCGTTGCGGCTCTCCAGTTGCAGCAGCAGGCATTCCCGCACATCGAGGGCGCCGACTCCGGCCGGGTCGAGCGAATGCACAATGCGGATGGCCTCTTCCACATCGGGCATGGCGCAACGCTCTGCCGCGGCGATTTCTTCGAGCGTCGCCGTCAGGTAGCCGTTCTCATCCAGGTTGCCAATAATCTCCTCGGCAGCATCGCGGACCGAGTCACTCATGGTGACCAGCGCAAGCTGGGAACGAAGATGATCGGAAAGGGTGACGGGTGAGGAAAGGAAGGTCTCGAAAGAGGGTTTTTCGACGTTCTCCGAAGCGGGGCTCTTGAAGCCCGGATCCAGGTAGTTGTCGAAATAGTCGCCGAGGTCGATCTCTTCAAAAGGATCGGTGGCTGCGGGCGCTTCCGCCGTTTCGGCCGTTTCCGCCGCGGGCGCGGAAGGCGCTTCGGCGTCTACTTCCGAGGCCGAGCCCAACTCGACGGCCGGTCCGGCGCTGTCGAACGCCTCGCGCTCCGGCACAGCCTCGCCGTCGGCGTCAGCCTCCCGTGGCCCGGCGGTTGCTTCCAGAATCGACTGATCCGCAGGCTCGCTGGAGCGCTCCGCATCTGCTTCGAGAAGCGGCTGCAACTCCTCTGGAGTCAACTCCTCGCCGCCTTCCGCGGCCTCCTCCAGGACGGGGTTCTGGGAGATCTCGGCTGTGATCATGTCCTTCAGCTCCAGTCGATTCAACTGGAGGAGGCTGACCATTTGCACCAGACCGGGGGTCAGCGTCTGTTTCTGCTGAACTCGAACCTGAAGCCGGGGAGACAGCGAACTCATGGCTGGTTCCAGTTTATCACTCGCAGGGCGTGTAGCTCTAGATTTAAGGGACCAGGCCGAAAGGCCTACTTGAACCCCGGGGTCTAATTAAAGTAGTTCGCCGCCAGATCCGGGTCGGCGGAGGCGGCCTGGCTCCAGGCGATGCGCGCTTCCTCTTCGCGGCCGGTCGCCCGCAGCGCGTGCCCCAGGTTCAGAAGCGCCTCCGGAAAATCGGCCTTGGCAGAAACAGCGGAGCGGTAGCATTCCGCGGCCGAGGCTTCATCGCCGGTGGCTTCGAGCAGCAGCCCGAGGTTGAAGGAAAGCTCCGGGGACGGCTCGCCCAGCGAGACCGATTTCCGGTGCAAATCCAAGGCCAGCTTGGGTTCCTTGCGTTCGATGGCGATAGCGGTCAAGGCGCGCAGAGCGTCCGGGTTGGCCGGTTGCAGCGCCAGAACGCGCTGGAAGGTTTGCGCCGCGCCGTCCAGATCCTCGAACTTCCAGAACGCCAGTCCCAGGTTGATCAGCGCCTCCACCCAATCCTTGCGTTTCTTCAGGCAGATCTCGAAGCTGTCGACGGCGCCGGCGTATTCGCCGCGCTGCAATTGCAGGAAGCCGAGGCGGAACGCGGCATCCTCCCAGTCCGGCTTGATCGCCAGCAGCCGCTCGAAGTGCCGCTCGGCATCGTCCACTTTGCCTTCGCGATCATCCAGCAAGGCCAGGTTCCACAGCACCCCAGGAGCATCCGGAGCGCCGGCCAGAGCTTTTTCGTGCGCCTGGCGCGCGCCCGCCAGATCGCCCCGCTCCTGCAGCACGGCTCCCAGGTTGGCGTTGGGCTCGACCGCGTCCGGCCGCAGCCGGATCGCCTCGCGATACGCGTTGCCGGCCTGCTCCAGCCGGCCGGTCTTCTGGTAGGCGACGCCCAGATTCACCCAGCCTTCGTAGCAGTCCGGCGCGGCTTTGACTAACTGCGTGCAATACTGCACGGCGGCGCTATAATCGCCGCGGGAGAGCGCCGCGGTGGCCAGACCCTCCAGCGCGTAGCGCGATTGCGGGCGGATCTTGAGCAGCCGCTCGGAAAGCTCGCGCGTGCGGGCGTCTTCCTTGCGCATCGCGCAAATGGCGATCATGTTGGCCAGCAGCTCCGCGGAGTTGGCGTTGCCGGGAAGCAGCTTGCGGTAGATGTCTTGGGCGTCGTCGAGGCGCCCCAGGTGATGCAGCGCGACCGCCTTGCCGAACAGCGCCCGGTCGTAGTCGGGATTGTCCACCAGGGCGCGGTCAAAACGCTGCAGCGCCTCCTCGAACTTTCCCAGATGGATCAGGCACACGCCACGCCCGGCCTGCGCCTGCCAGCGCTTGGGGTCGAGGTTGGCGGACTTCTCGAAGGACTGCGCCGCCTGCTCGAACTTGGACTGGCGTTCCTCCACCAGAGCCAGGTTGTAGAATGCGTCGGCCCGTTTGGGATCGGCTTCGGCAGCCTTGCGGTAGCACTGCTCGGCCTCCTCCCATTTTTGCTGCTCAAAGCGCAAGTGGCCTAGGCCGGAGTAGACCTCTGCGGGATCCTCGCCCTTGGTGAGCGCGGATTCCAGCTCCCGCACCGCGTCCTCCAGGCGTCCGGATGCGGCCAACTTCACGGCTTGCGCGAGCGAGCTGGACTCGGCCGGCCGCTTCTGCTTGGCGGAGCTGTCGGGCGCGTCGCCGCGCATCAGCCGCTCGACTAATTCGTCGTCGATGAAGAAAATGTGTTGCCCGTTGTTGTCCGGCATCTTCGAAGATCTCCTATTTGCGTCTGAGCGGAATCACGTTCAGAGTGTCTCTCAGCTTGGCGCTCTCGCCGTTCTCGTAATACAGGCCGACGCCGCCGGCGGCGAGCTGTCCATCCGTCCATTCGTCGACCTTGTTGTCCTGCACCCAGGTGGTGAAACGGTCACCGACGATGTCCATGCGAACTTTATAATCCGTGTCCAGGTAAGCTTGAATCGGGAGCGGCACCTGGATGCGCGGCTGCTCCTGGCCGTTGATCACCGCGAAGCGCACCAGCGCAACTACCGGGGTGTGCCCCGGCGTGATGACTTGAATCTTCTCCACGTAGAAGCTCTTGTCGGCGGCGCGGAAAACCCAGCCCAGCGCGCCGGATTGGATCTGACCTTCAAACACCAGGCGGTAGTCGCGCTGCGCCAGCGACCCGCGCAGAACATCCACGTGACGGCTCTTTGCTGCGCCGGGCCGGTCGGCAAACCAGTCCTGCTCCCACCCGGCGGTGTTGGCCAGCGCCGGGTCTTCCACATAGACCGGCTCGGAGGGTACGGGTACGGCCGGCTTGACCGAGGCCGACCCGCGCGACATCAGGACCACTCCGCCGATCCCCAACGCCAGCACGGCGGCGATAGCTCCCAGCTTGGCGGCAATGGGTAGCTTGCTCCAGAACGTCTCTTTTTGCTCGAACGCCAGAGTGGGCAGTCCCAGCGACTCGATCTCACGGACCGGGGTTTTGGGGGCCGGGACGGTCTTAGCGGCAGCTTCGGATTGGTTGGCCTTTTCGACCGGTTTTGGAGATTCGGCCGGTTTTGGAGATTCGGCAGGTCTGGGGGCTTCGGCCGGCTTGGAATCGGCGACTTTTTTCGGCGCCTCCGCGGCCTCTTTCTTGACTTCCTTCTTCGCTTCGGGTTTCGAGTCAAGCTTGGGCTGGGCTTTGATTTCGGGCTTGGGCTCGGGCCTGGGCTCAGGTTTGACCTGGGGCTTCGGCTCCGGTTTGACTTCGAGTTTGGCGATAGCGGGTGCGACCGGTTCGGGCTTGGGGAGTTCGGATTTAGGAAGCTCCGGCTTGGGTTGGGTTTTTACCGGAGCGGCCTTTTCGGGAACCGGCACGGGCTTGACCGGGGGCTGCGGCGCGCGAGCCGGTTTCGGAGCGGGGCCCAGGACCATGACCGGGCGCAGTGGCAATCCGGTAGCGCGTGGAATCTGCAGATCGCCAGCCCGGATCGCGGCCGCGGTGAACACTTGCACCGGCTTGCCGCGCAGAGGCGCGAGACAGTGCAAGGTGACGGGCAGAGGTTGGGTGATGCTCGGCGGAAGCGCCGGCTGGATTTCAGGGGCAGATGCTTCGAGGGCCGGTGCTTCCTCGGCGGCTGGCGGCTCTTCAAGAGGCGGCTCTTCAAGAGCCGGCCCTTCAGGAGAAAGTTCAGCCACGGCGACATCCGGTTCGTTGGGCAGCGGGACGACTACTACGGGCTCGGAGAGCGGGCCCGGTTGACGGGCTGGCGTCTGGAACGCCCCGGAACTGGCGATCCGCTCCAGGAACATCGGGTCGATTTGTACCGGTTCGAAACGCACGGGGCTGGGGCGCGACTGCGAGTTTGAGGCTGGCTCATGGCGCAGAGGCTCCATCCTCACCGACTCGGGACGCACCGGTTCAGGCTTGGTCGGCTCCGGCCGCATGGGATCGAGAGGCGCAGGGCCCATCACGGGCGGCTCGGAACTGCGCGGCGACTCGGCCGGCGGCTCCGCTATCGACTGAGGCTCTGGTGCCGATAGCGGCTCGGTTGCCGGCGGCGAATCAATTATGCCAACGGGTTCGGCGGCAGGTTCTGCCCCTGGGGACGATTCGGTCGAACCCTCGCCCCACGAGGTCAGCGCAAAATCCAGACGGGCCAGCTCCCCGAGAAGGATCTCCGGGGCGCGGCGCGTCTCCGGAAGTTCGACTTCCGGCGCCAGCCAAACCGTGGCTTGCGCGGACGGAGGCAGAGCCCCAATATCCACTTCCAGGGCCTCTTGAACAGGCGCGAATCCAGACTCGACCGCAGGCTTCACGTGAATCTCCACAGGGGGCACGCCGCGAACAAACTCGCGCAACTCCAGCCCGCGTTCACGTGGCGGCGTGGGAAAGTCGGTTAGGGTGAACAGCGACAGAGTGATCCGATCGGCCGGGTCGAGATGCGCCAGATCGGGTTCCGGCTGATAATTCAGCAAACGCGGGAGCGCCGGCGGAGCCTCCGTCAGCAATAGCGTGGCTGTCCCGGCGGGTCCTGGAGGGGCAACTATCGCAGGCACGGGAAAATCCACAATGAAGCTGGTCATCGCGGCCGGTGGAGGTTCCTCGGCAGGGGCCGGTGGCGCCGCCGGAGCGGGCTTAGGCGTTTCCTCTACTACTCCGGCTGGAGTGTGCCGGATCGGTTCCGGTTCCAGCACCGCGGTCTGGGGTGCGGTGAAATGCGGTGCAGTGGGATGAACCTGAGCCGCGGCGGCCGGAGGCGGAGCCGGGGAGCTGAGCGGCTGCGCGGGAGCCGGCATCTCCTCGCGCGTCTCCTCGCGCAACTTCTCGCGGCGCCGCAAAGCCGGAGAATCGGGCTCGGCTACGGAACCGCCTTTGGATTCTTTTTCTTTCGCGTCATTCGCGTTGGCGTCTTTTTCGTTGTCCTTGGGCGCGTTGGCCTGCAGCAGGCGGTTCAACGCGAGTTGCGTGTACTCTTCCTGATACCGCTGCCGGTGGGCGTCGGAACAGAACTCGCCACCCCTGAGCCTCTTGAACAGGGCGAGCTCTTTCCCGCAGTACAAACACCGCATGCTTCCTTCATCGTCTCTTTACCTCTTGGGCTAAAGGGCCCTCTTAGAGGTTTCCATGCGGTAAAGCACTTATGGCCGCTTTTTCAGGGGACAACCTTAGGGAATGTTAGGGGTAAGGCCTTAGTCCGCTCTGATCCGACGGGACCACGCTGGGAGCAAATGGAGATACCCGCATCCTAAATGGCGGGCTCCGGGACTCTTCAGGCGATTCTCCTATACCCTCTCCAGTGGTCTCCCTAAGCGTGCGAGCTAAAGTTCTTCTCTTATTCGCCGATCTGATGGTTTCTAAGGCACGGGAAGGTCCAAGGAGGCAAAGATGGCAAAGGGTGAGCAGTTGAAGGCGCAGATTGAGGAGCTCCGCGGCGCGATCCCGGAGCTGAAGGGGGTGCTGCTGGCATCCAACGAAGGACTGCCGATCGCGCATTCTCTTTCGAACGGCGCCGATCCGAATCGAGTGGCGGCCATGGCCGCGGCCGCGTCCAGTCTGGGGCGGCGGATCTCGGAAAGCATGAGCGCCGGAACGCTGGGCGAGGTTTCGATCCAGGCCGATGAAGGCGCGTTGTTCGTCTACTCGGCCGGCAACAAAGCGGTGCTGGCGGTGCTCAGCCCGCAAGGCGGCAACGCGGGGTTGATTCACCTGGAGGCTCGGGTAGCGGCGAAGCAGATCGGCGATTTGTTCTAATCGCCGCGCAGTCGGCGCGTGGCACGGACCTAAGCTGGTATGCCGTGCTTTGCCCTGAATTCTTTCAGGAACTCGCGGATCGGCCGCCCCCGACCAGCGCGCGCATCTTCAAGTCCTTGACGGATTCCCTCCGTCGCGTCGGCTCTGGCTGCGATGTCCAGCAGCCGCTGATCGGCCTCCGTTCGCGTTGCCACTAGTCGCGTAGGGCGCCTGCCCTTTCGCACTTTCTTCATGAAGTCCCCTTTACGCGATAGTATCGGAATTGAACCATACCCATGAGGAACCCACCTCACCCCGGCCTCTCCGTCCAGCTCAATTGTCTGGAACCGTTTAGCCTCCCCGTCACGGAGGGCGCGAAGGTGCTGGGCGTAAGCCGCACCACGCTTTCGCGCCTGATCAACGGCTAGGCGCGAGTGTCACCCGATATGGCGATCCGTCTCGCGAAGGCCTTCGGCGCGACACCCGATGTCTGGATCCGAATGCAAGCGGCGTATGATCTCGCGCGGGCCCGCCAGCACGAGTCGGAGGTCAAAGTGAAGCGCTACGTGCCTCGGCCGGCGGCTTAGCTCGAAGGTCCACCCAGCATCAACAGCGATCATAAACAATCAGGCCCGGCGTCAGTCGCCCTTTCAGACAATCGAGATGGCACTAAAGGGTTTGCTCATGCTGCCGCTCGGGAGGGGAATCCCAACAAGTAGTCAAACGTTAGGGCCGTCAATTCGGGCGATTTAGCAGGCACCCCCTGCCACAAAAGCAGCACACGTAGATTTCGTTCATCCGGAGATTACATCCGCGATTTCTCGCGACAGATTTGCAGGACGCCGTGCAGACGCGGTCATGGCAGCACTGTCAGGGCTGGCACTTCGCCCGGCTTCACCTTCTTCGCCGACCTCTTCGCTTTCTTCTTCGGCAGCCGGCTCGCCGACCTTCGGGCCCGATGGAAGGTCACCGCAAACCGGTGCGCCTCATCGCGGACCAATTGCACCAGGTGCAGCACAGGCGAGAAGCGGTCCAGCACCACCGGC
This sequence comes from Bryobacterales bacterium, assembly GCA_963838455.1. Taxonomy (GTDB): domain Bacteria; phylum Acidobacteriota; class Terriglobia; order Bryobacterales; family Bryobacteraceae; genus Palsa-187. The sequence continues at coordinate 12,272 of CAWISY010000182.1, read as the reverse complement.
TCCTGCTCCTGCCCATAGACGTAGATCCACTCCTCGCGCTTGGCGATCGACGCCAGAGGCTGATCCGTGATGCCGAGTTCCTCCAGCGCACCGGCCGCCGCGTGAAGCTGCCCTAAGCCTCCATCCACCAGGACCAGACCCGGCCTCGGCTTCTCTTCGGCCTGCAGGCGCGAATAGCGGCGCGTGATCACCTCGCGCATCGACGCGAAATCGTCGTTGCCTTCCACGGTCTTGATGATGAATTTGCGGTAGTCCGACTTCTTCATCTTCCCGTCTTCCCACACCACCATGCTGGCCACCTTGTCGGTTCCCTGAATGTGCGAGATGTCGAAGCATTCGATCCGCCGCGGCGGATGCTCCAGGCCCAGCGCATCGCGCAGGGCCTCCTGAATCGCCTTCGAGGACGGCTTCATCACCCGGAAGCGCTGCTCGAAGCTATGCTTGGCGTTGGACTCCACCAGATCCAGCAGATGCTTCTTGGGCCCGCGCTGCGGCGTCAAAATCTCCACCTTGCGGCCGCGCTTTTCGCTGAGCAGCTCCTCCAGCACTTCACGCTCTTCAAACTCCGCCGGAACGTGGATGAAGGAAGGCACGTACGGCTCGTTCAGATACACCTGTTTGAGCAGAGATGCCACGAACTCCTCAGGAGCAAACTCCATCTGGTCTTCCCAGAAAAATTCGCGGCGGTCGACGATGTGGCCGTGGCGCAGGTGGAACAAGTTCGCGGCCACCAGCGGAGGCTCGGCATAGAAGGCGAGGATATCGGTATCGCTGCCCTCGGCCGCGGCCATCTTCTGTTTCTCGCCCATTTCTTCCACCGTGTGCAGCAGATCGTGGAGCGACGCGGCTTCCTCATACCGCGTCGCGGCGCTGGCGGCTTCCACGCGCTCGCGCAGTTCCTTGGCCAGGTCCTTGTGCCGGCCTTCGAGAAACAACCGTACGGCGCGCACCGCTTCCTGGTAACGCTCGTCCGTGGTCAGACCCTCGACGCACGGCCCCAGGCAGCGGTGAATGTGAAACTCCAGGCAGGGATGCGTGTGATGCCGGGTCAGATCGACGTTGCAGGACGGCACCAGAAAGTGGCGATGGATGAAGTGCACCAGCCGGTGCGCCAGGTTGCCCGGGAAATACGGACCGAAGTAAGTGGCCCCGTCCTTGCGCAAGCGCCGCGTCACGTACACGCGGGGGTATTTCTCGGCAGTGAGCTTGATGTAGGGGTAGGTTTTGTCGTCGCGCAGCAGGATGTTGTAGCGCGGCTTCCACTGCTTGATCAGGTTGTTCTCGAGCGCCAGCGCTTCTTTTTCGTTGTCGACGTGGATGAACTCGATCCCACGCGCCTCTTCGATCAGAGTGCCGGTCTTGACGTCGCCGAGCCGGTCCTCGTTGAAGTAACTGCGCACGCGGGCGCGCAGATTCTTGGCCTTGCCGACATAGATGACCGTGCCGCTGGCATCTTTGTACAGGTATACGCCGGGGAGCACCGGCAGCTCGGCCACTTTCGCGCGCAGCTCGGATCGGGGATCTATAATTTAATTGTGTCACGCAGATTCCTTGCTTCGGTTCTGCTAACGCTGCCGCTGGTCAGGGCGCAGGATTCGAAACCACCGGAAACGCCTCAGCAGGTCCAGGAGCCTCCCGAAGAGGACAATTCCTTCAAGCCCCGGACCTACGATTTCAATCCGCTGAAGGCTTCCCAGAGCATCACGGCCGGCAACTTCTACTTCGACAAAAAGAACTACAGCGCCGCCAAGAATCGCTACGTGGACGCCACGCTGTACGACCCCGGCAACGGAGAAGCGTTCCAGAAGCTGGGGGAAGCGCAGGAGAAGCTGCACAATTTCAAGGCTGCGCTCGAAGCCTACAAGAAGTTTTTCGACATGGAGCCGACATCCAAGGAAATCCCGGTCATCAAGAAGCGCATGGAGAAATGGCCGGCTTCTTCGAGACCTCCAGCGGATTTTCTGGCCGAGCCCAAGGACGCCAAGAAATGACGGCGCGGCGTCCCTGAATGACCGACAAAATTGTTGTTTTCACTTCCTGCGATTCCGAAGAGCAGGCCGTGCTCCTGGCCCGGCACCTGGTGGAGAAGCGCGTGGCCGCCTGCGTGAACATCACGCCCGGCGCGCGCAGTTTTTTCCACTGGAAAGGCGCAATCGAGGACACTACGGAGTGGCTGCTGGTGATCAAGTCCCGCCGCGACCTGTTCCCCGCCCTGCGCGCGGAGATCGCCAAGATCCACACCTACGAGGTTCCCGAACTGCTCGCCTTGCCGGTGGTGGAAGGCTCGGAGAGCTACCTGGCATGGCTCGACCGGGAGTTGGGCGAAGTCTCGGGCGGCTAGCTGCGTAGAAGCACCTCCGCGACAACGCCGGATGTGGTAGATTGGTAGTTCTGCGCCGAGCCGGGCCCTCCCGTTGTTTGGTAAGGGACCGCAGGGCCGGATCAAAAAAGGATCATTATGTACGCAGTTATCGAAACGGGCGGGAAGCAGTACCGTGTCACTCCGGGCGAGGCGATTGAGGTGGAAACGCTGGCCGGCGATCCGGGCGCCGAGGTCGAGTTCGACCGCGTGCTCGCGGTTATCGATGGGGACTCAGTGACAGCGGGAAGCACCGCCGGATCGGCCCGCGTTAAGGGCTCCATCGTCGCGCATGGCCGCGGCGACAAAACTATCGTCTTCAAATTCAAGCGCAAGAAGCAGTACCGGCGCACCATCGGGCATCGCCAGAACTTCACGCGCGTTCAGATCAACGAGATCACGGTCTAAGAAAGCGTCGGGAAGAGAAAGCATCGCACGTAAAAAAGCATGGCACATAAAAAAGGGTTAGGAAGCTCCAAAAACGGCCGCGATTCGAATGCGCAGCGGCTGGGCGTGAAGGTTTTCGGCGGACAATTGGTGAGCGGAGGCTCCATCATCGTGCGCCAGCGCGGCAGCCGCCTCAAGGCCGGCCCGAACGTCGGAATGGGCAAGGACGATACGCTGTTCGCCAAGGTCCCCGGCGTGGTGGAATTCCGCGACCGTGGCCGGATGGGCAAGTTCGTCTCCGTTCGAGCCGCGGAGTAACCGGCCCGCAACGGGCCTCCCGTGTTCATAGACGACGTTACGATCACCGTGAAAGCCGGCAACGGCGGCAACGGTTGCCTGGCCTTCCGGCGCGAGAAGTACGTTCCCCGAGGCGGTCCTTCCGGCGGTGACGGAGGCCGCGGCGGCGACGTGATCCTGGTCGCCAACCCGCACTACAACACCCTTCTCCACTTCCGCTTCAACCCCGAGCATAAAGCCGAGCGCGGACGCCACGGCGAGGGCAGCAATCGCAAAGGACGCGAGGGCGTTTCGGTGGAGGTTCCCACTCCGGTCGGCACCATCGTGTATGACGCCGAGACGGGTGAGCAACTGCATGATTTCACCCAGGCGGGCGACCGCTTCATCGCCGCCAAAGGCGGACGCGGGGGACGCGGCAACGCGCGCTTTGCCACTTCCACGCACCAGGCTCCGACCGAGCATGAAGACGGCTTCCCCGGCGAGGAGCGGCGGCTGCATCTCGAACTCAAGCTGCTGGCCGACGTCGGACTGGTGGGGTTTCCGAATGCGGGCAAGTCGACGCTGATCGCCAGCATCTCCGCGGCGCGGCCGAAGATTGCCGATTATCCGTTCACAACGCTGGAGCCGAACCTGGGCGTGGTCAGCGCGGACGGCGACCGCACCTTCGTGGTGGCCGATATCCCCGGCCTGATCGAAGGCGCGCACAGCGGCCATGGCCTGGGGATCCAGTTTCTGCGCCACATCGAGCGCACCCGCGTGCTGGCCCACCTGGTGGACGTTTCCGAAATGAGCGGCCGCGACCCGGTCCACGACTTCGAAGTGGTGATGGAGGAGCTGCGCCAGTTTTCCGAGGACCTGGCTGCGAAACCGATGATCGTGGTGGCGACCAAGATCGACGTGGCGCAGGATCCGGAGCGCATTGCGTCCCTGCGCAAGCTGGCGCGGCGGCGCAAGCTGCCGTTCTTCAAGATTTCGAGCGTGACCGGCGAGGGACTGCCGGCGCTGAAGCGGGCACTGGCCGAAGCCGTGTTTCCAGCCGAGTCGGTCGCCCCGTAGAAGAAGTAAGAAAACACCGCTTGCTGGCGCGCGCGGCTCAGTGGATGCGATGCGCTACCGAGTGGATGCGATGCGCTACGGAGCCGCGACTAAAAGGAGCGGTCTTTGGATCAGGCCAAACTGGGCTCGATCACGATGCCGTCCGGCGCGGTAGACTCGACCGCAGCTTCCGGCGCCGTCGCGGCAGGCTGGTTTCGATGCATCAATTCCTCTGCGGCTTCCACCGTCAGCGGCCGGTGCAGATAGAAGCCCTGAATCATGTCGCACCCCAGAGAGCGCAGGATTTCCAGTTGCCGCTTGGTTTCCACGCCCTCACCCACCACGGTCAAGCGCAGATTGTGCGCCAGCCCGATGATGCCTCGGACCAGGGTGGTCGAATCGCCGGTCATCCGCTCCAAGTCCTTGATGAAGGAACGGTCCACCTTCACGCAATCCACCGGAAGAGTGCGCAACTGGTTGAGCGAGGAGTAGCCAGTGCCGAAATCGTCGAGCGCAAACGTGATTCCCAGCTCCCGCAGGCGGGCGATCTGGCGCAGCGCCGATTCCATATTACTGACCAGCGCCGTCTCGGTCACCTCCAACTCGAGTTTTGAGGCCGGGAAGCCGGTCTCGGCCAGGATGGCTTGAACTTTGTCGGCGAAGCCGCGGTCGGCGAACTGGAGTCCGCTCACGTTGACCGCGATCCTCGGCACGTCCAGACCCTCCTGCAGCCAGCGCGCGCCGGTGCGGCACACGGTGCGGGTCACCCATTCGCCGATTTGAAGAATGAGTCCGGCTTCCTCGGCGATGGGGACGAACTCGGCCGGTGAGACGCTGCCCAATTTCGGATTTTCCCAGCGCGCCAGGGCCTCAAATTTCTTGAGTTGGTTGGCGCGCCCGATCAGCGGCTGGTACTTCACCAGCAGTTCGTCATTTTCAACGGCGTGTTTCAGCTCGTTTTCGATTTCGAGGCGCCTGCCGAGAGAATCCCCCAGCTCCTTGTCGAAAACCCGGAAGGTATCCCGGCCCAGGCGCTTAGCCTGATACATCGCCAGGTCCGCATTTCGCATCAGCGCGACCGGGTCGGTTCCGTGTTCGGGATAGAGACTGACGCCGGCGCTCATCGACAGCTTGACCTCCACTCCGGAAACGCTCATGGCCGTCCGCATATTCCGGATGATCTTGGTTGCAATGACGTGGATGTCGGCGGCGGATTCCAGATCCGCCGCCAGAACCACGAACTCATCGCCGCCGATGCGGGCCGCGGTATCACTCTCGCGCAGCGAGTTGCGCAGCCGGCGGGCGCACTCCACCAGCAGTTCGTCGCCGATGCGGTGCCCTAGAGAATCGTTGATCTGCTTGAAGCGGTCCATGTCGAGCCACAGCACCGCAAGCCGTCCGCGGTTACGCTGCGCTCGCAGGATGGCCTGCTGCACGCGATCCTGGAACAACAGGCGATTGGGAAGACCGGTGAGCACGTCGTGCTGCGCCTGAAACGCCAGCCGGTCATACAGCAGAGTGTTCTCGATCGCCAGGATCGCGAGTTGCGTCATTTGCGTCGCCAGCATGCACCCCGCCTCCCTGTCCGCCTCGCGCGGCGCAAAGGTCAGCAGCAGACCGATGCTATCGCCGGCTATATTCGTCAGCGGCAGCAGGACTTCATCCCGGTTGGCGCGCGCGGCCAGCCCGGCGAGTTCCTTGCGTGTCTCCGGACTAAGAGTGAGACGGCCGTCGACGCGCTCAAATGCCTGCGCGCGCAAAACATTAGTGACGTGGTCGGGCAAACCGGCGCTGGCTTGATACAGCAGCTTATCGCCGGCCGCGCTCCAAATCGCGGCGCCGGCCTCCGGATTGCAAAGCGACGGCAGCTCCGCGATGGCGGCCAGAGCGTCGCCCAGAGGCGCGTGGGTTCCCACCATTTCGAGAATCTGGAGGCGGCGCCGGTCCAGTTCCTGCGCGTGCTCCAGCGTCTTATTGGTGGCGGCAAACCTCTTCAATGCCACCGCCCGCGACCGGTTGACGCGGAGCAGCGCGAAGACGATGAAGGAGATGCCAACTACGAAGAAGGCCAGGCCGAGAATGCAGTTCTTCAAGGTCTGATTCACTTGCTCGGATTCCGTCTTGGCGTGCGATTCCAGCGCCTGTTTCAACTCCTGAAGATTCTGAAGCGCCGCCGCGAAGGTCTGGTTGCCTTCGCGTTGATCGAGCGCAATGGCTTGGCGCGCATCGCCGGTCAGGATGCTAGCGATCACTTGATCCCGCGTCCGCGCGTTGCGGGCCCAGGACGTTTCGAATTCGTGCATGGGGCGCGCCATGTCCTCCGGCGCGTGCAGTTCCGCAAATCGCTCGATGGTCTCGCGCACCTTGCGGTCGGCCTCGCGCGAGGCGTCAATGAAGGGGAGTTGCTGGTTGGGGTCGGTCACCGCCAGGGCGTAAAGAGACGCGCGCCGGCTTTCCTGAGTCTCGAACTCCAGATCGCCCTCGATCTGGCTTCCCACCGTGTCCAGACGGTATAAATTCTGCGACCGCGTGACGGCGCGCTCCAGTTCGACCACTCCGGTGGCGGATCCCACCAGTCCGTCCACGGCGAGCGCGATAAACAGCAGGATCGGCGCCCAACCTTTGAACACTGGGGGCTTCATTTCAGGCGGTATCCTTCCTGGCCGGGCAGCAGCCCATCGATTTTGAGCACGCGGACATCGCGGCACTCCGCCGCGGCGGTGGATGAGGTCTCGACGACCGACAGCGCGGAGGGAACATTGAAGACGAACTTGCAGGCCGCCGGATCGGAATTGAGCACACGCACGATCACCGGATCCTGCCCCGCGAACTCAATCCCTTCCAGGCTGCGCTTGTAATCGATCCAACTGATCTTGAGAATCCGGGCCATCAGGAAGCGGTTTACGGGGCTTCCGCCGGCGCGCTCCGCCAGCACAATCCTGGATTGGTTCGGCCAATGGGTGACGTTTCCGAAGAGCATGTCCCGCAGATTGGAAAGCGTGAGGCCGGTGACGGGATTGGAGCGATGCACGATCACGGAGAAGTCTTGCGCGCAGGCCGGCGCGGCAGGCAGCAGCAGTCCGGCCAGCGCTGCGATCGGGAACAGGATGGAGAATCTCATAGTGGCCTCAGAAGGCAAAGGCGACTTGCATCGCCGCCTGGGCGTAATGCGGAGCGCCCCAGTCCGCCTCGTGGCCGAGTTCCAGCTTCACGGCGACGTGGTCGTTCCAGTCGGAGCGGACCCCTCCCCAATTTGGAGCGATTCGATAGCCGAGCTGGGAATAGAAGCCCGTCAATCTGGCGATGGCGTTGGCCGACGCATCATGGAGACTGGCAACCGCCCCCTCATTGAGGAACTCGATGCGATTCGCGACGTAGACGTGAGCGCTAGGGAGGACCCCAGTTGTAGTGGCCGGATCTTCCTCAATCCCTTGTGACAATTGGGGAATATCCTGGCCGCGGAGCGCCAGCACAAAGACCAGCGCGAGGATCGCCGCGCTTGCCACCCGGGTAGAGCCATTGCGTCTGTAACAGTCGCGGATGCCAGTTGGCATGACCTCCGCATCGGCAGGGCAGGCTGGTTTATGAGAATTCGCGCCGAGAGCCGCATTTGGGGGTATCGGATACCCGCACTATACCTACCCCCAATCTCCCAGGAGGGGCCTAGAGAAAGTCCCGTTTCGGAGTTAGAGTTTAGCTTTAGTAAACGCACTACCAAACAAACGGATATGCTCTCAGGCTCACAGGAAGCGCGGCACGTGTTAGTGGGGCAATCCCCGCGGGCACGGCAGGTTTTACGGATGATCGAGAAGTTGGGGAACTGCCGCTGGCCGGCTCTGCTGCTGGGCGAGACCGGGACCGGCAAAGAGGTCGTCGCACGAGAGATTTACAAGGGCAGCACCGAGGGTCCGTTCGTGACTATCGACTGCTCCTCGATGGTAGGACCGCTGATGGAAAGTGAGCTGTTCGGGCACGTGAAGGGGGCTTTCACGGGCGCGGCAGGCGCCAAAGTAGGACTGATCGAGGCGGCCAACGGTGGCACGGCGTTCTTCGACGAAATCGGGGAACTGCCGCTCGATCTGCAGGCCAAGCTGTTGCGGGTATTGCAGGAAAAGGAGTTTCGGCCGCTGGGCTCACTGAACACGCGGCGGTCGGATTTCCGCATTATTGCGGCCACCAATCGCGACCTGGCCAAGGAAGTGGAAAAAGGCGCCTTTCGCCGCGACCTGTATTTCCGGCTGAACGTGATCAATATCCGCCTGGCGCCTTTGCGCGAGCGGAAAGAAGATATCCCCTTGTTGATCAATCACTTTCTGAATCGCGCCGGGGGCAGTCACACGCTTACGGCGGAAACCATGGAAGTGCTGCTGTCCTACGAATGGCCGGGAAACGTGCGGGAACTGGAGAATTGCATCCAGCATATGGTGGCGGTCAATTCCGGCCCGCTGCTGCATGTGGCGGATCTGCCGTCGGCTTTGCAGAATCATCTGATCCAAAAGAAATCGCAGTACTTAGCCGCGGTCGCGGGAACCGGAGCCGCGCAACTTGAGGCGCCCTCTTACGACGCGCCACCCGCGGCTTTCGCAACCGCGCCGCAGCAGGCCGGGTTCCCGGCCATCATTCCGCTGGTCGAGCTGGAACGGCGCGCGATTGTGAACGCGCTCGAATACACCAAGGGAGATCGTGCGGTCGCGGCGCATTTGCTGGGGATTGGCCGGACCACTTTGTACCGCAAGCTCAAAGAATATAAACTGGCCGGCTGAGAAAGTGGACCGGATGGGAACACTCATTCAACATGACCCTCCGCGTCCTCATTGTCGAGCCGGAAGCCGAGGAGCTGCTTTTCCTCCAGGACGTCCTGCGCGAGATCGAGGAGGAACGCTTACTTCCGGAGTGGCCGCAGATTGAGCCGCAGTGCGCGGTTACCTGGAGCGAAGCCCGGCGCATGCTTTCGACCAGTCCACCGCATGCCATCCTGCTAAATCCTCAAATAGACGCTCAAATCGATCCGGCGCATGCTCCAGCCGAACTTCGTCTGATCCAGAACATCGCTGCGGATATTCCGGTGATTGTATTGGCCGGCGGCGGCCAGGAAGAGTTGGCCATTCAGCTCATCCGCGAAGGCGTACAGGACTTCGTCTTCAAGAAGCAGCTCGACTGCGCTCCGTTGGCGCACAGCCTGCGCAATGCCATCCTGCGGCACAAACTGCTGGCTGCCGCTCGCAGCGCTTCACTCACCGATTCGTTGACCGGCCTGCCCAATCGCGCCGCGTTTCTGTCCATGGCCACGAGGGACCGCAAGCTGGCCGAGAGGCTCGGGCGCCGCTGGATGCTGCTGATCGCGGAACCGCGAAATCTGGAGCAAATCTCGCTCGCTTTAGGCGGGCAACGCCGCGACCTGGAGTTGCTGGAAGCTGCCGAACAACTGCGCGGCATAATTACTCCGGCCGACCTGATGGGCCGCATTGGTGAGCGCCATTTCGCCATCAGCGTTTTCGATGGCGAGGCGGAATCGGCCGAAGAAGCCTGGGCCCGCATCCGCACAAGCGCCTCGCAATCCCGGATCGAAATCGGAGCGTCGATCTTCGATGTCAGCCGCCCGACCAGCCTGGACGCGATGCTCGAACAGGCGCTTGACGACCTTCCCCGCGCTCATAAACCGCCCCCTTTGGTCGCGGCTCGGTAACCAGTTGCAGCTACTGAGCCGCGCGCGCAGCAAGCGGTCCGAAGGGCGTGCGACCATAGCTTTCGAGTGCCGATCGGACTCGATGCCACCTACAGCCTGGGCCGGAATCCATCCGGAGTGGCGGTTTATTCCCGGGAAATCCTGTTCGGCATGGCGCACGCTCATCCCGAACAACGGTTCCTCTATTACTACCGGCCGCACCATTTTCTGGGCTCCCTCCGGGAGCCTCTTCCGCGCAACGCCAGCCGCAGGATCCTGCGCGGCGCCCCCTCCACGCCGCTCTTTCATGCGCTGAATCAGCGCGTGGACGTACGCGCGCGCCGCACCATCACTACGTTCCATGACCTGTTCGTGATGACGGCGGAATATTCCTCGCCGGAGTTCCGCCAGCGCTTCGCCCAACAAGCCCGTGACGCAGCCGAGCGCAGCGACCGGATCATCGCCGTGTCGAACTTCACTGCAGGCCAGGTGGAGGAGTTGCTGGGCGTGGAGCGATCGCGCATCCGGGTGATTCCGCATGGCACGCGAATACCCGCCAGCCTCGGAGCAACCGCGAGAGAGAATCTGGTGCTGACCGTCGGAGCCGTGCAAAAGCGCAAAAACATCGCGCGCTTGGTGCGGGCGTTCGAAGCTATGCCAGGTGCTTGGAGGCTGGCGATCGCCGGCTCGGCCGAAGGCTACGGAGCGGCGGAGGAGTTACTGGCGGTCGAGTCCAGCCCGCGCAAAGGCGACATCGATGTTCTGGGCTATGTCGATGCCGGAACGCTGGAACGGTTGTACCACCGGGCGAGCATCTTCGCCTTCCCGTCCCTAGATGAAGGCTTCGGGATGCCGGTGCTGGACGCGATGGCTCGGGGAGTGCCGGTGGTGGCATCGAACCGCTCGGCAACGGCGGAGGTCGCAGGCGATGCCGCATTGCTGGTGGATCCGGAAAACGTGGAAGAGCTCGGCGCAGCGCTTTCGCGGCTCGCCACGGACGCGGAACTGCGGCAGGATCTGGCGCAGCGCGGATTAAATCGGGCGGCGGGGTTTACCTGGGAATCGGCGGTAGAGCGAACCTGGAAGGTTTACGAAGAGCTGCTATGAACTCAGCGCGGTCTCAGCGTGGCGGCTTCCTGCTCCGCCGCGCGCTTGAGCTGGATCAGGTCGGCCTCTTCGATCCACAACGCGATGAACCCGCTGATCATCAGCGGAAGAGTCACGATGCCCCACAGCACCAGGGAAAATCGAGCTGCTTCATCGGGCACGACATTGAAGACGCGTTCCAGTATCTCCCGGGTGAGGAATTGGAACAGGCCGAGATTGCCGGGCGCTTGCGGTACGATTCCACCCAGGCGCAGGAACACCATCAAAGCGAAAGCCTCCGCCCAGCCGAGGTCGAATCCATAGCCTTTGAAGGAGGCCCAGATCGGGATGGTCCCGATCAACATATGGCCCAGGCTGACGAGCAGAGAGAAATACAAGTAACGGGAATGGCCGATCAGACGCAAGTCCTGGAGCAGGACGAAGAGATGCCCGCGCCAGCCCTTCGGCCTAAGCGTGGCAACCGGAGGAACCACCGGCTTGCCCGCGCCGGTCTGGCGAAACATCGCAAAGCCGAGTAACGCCGAGCCTCCGATGACAAGCAGCGCCAGCACCCAGGAACCGTCGGTGAGAAAACGGAGCTGGTGGGGCAAAGCCACGTAGCTGAGCGTCACCAGCAGAGCCAGGCTCAGCCAGATGCCGTCGAAAATACGCTCGATCAGTGCGCTGGAGAGCGAGACTGAGAAGGGAAGGTCGGTCCAGTTCGCCACCAGGTAGCAGCGCAGCACCTCGCCGGCGTGGCCGGGCAGAACTTCGTTGCAGAAGAGCCCGATGAAGATCGCCCGGGTGGAGCGCCAGAATCCGACCGGTTCGACCGGGTGCAGGATCAGGCTCCAGCGGAGGCCTTGCAGCAGATAGACTGCGATGCCGGTTACCACGGCGAGCGCGACCCACTTCCAATCCATGGTGGTGAGGTCGTCGTGCAGTTCGCCCAGCTTGGCGTCGCGCAGAGTCCAGGCCAGGCAGCCTAGAGAGAGCAGATTGATCAGGACTAAGAGGACGCGGGCGCGCATCCCGCGGGATTGTGAGGCACCCAAGCTCTTATTCTAGCGTCTTCTTCATAACCAAAATCTCCCGGTTCTCTCAACCTAGCCCATTCGAGCGCCGGGAGATGAATTTCGTCTTGATCGGCAGCTTCGTGGCCGCCAGGCGCAGCGACTCCCGGGCCCACCGCTTCAGTCACCCCGTCCACCTCGAACAGCACATTGGCCGGGCGGATCACCGCCCACCCAGGATTCCAGCGGCCCTTTGCCCTTGCCCATGCGGGTCTCCAGCGGCTTCTTGGTAAAGGACTTCTGCGGGAAGATGCGAATCCACATCTTGCCGTGGCGTAATCTGCGCGCGATCGCCACGCGGGCGAAGCTCAACCTGCTTGGTGTCCAGCCAGCAGCGCTGCAGCGCCATCAAACCATACTCGCCGAAGGC
>CAWISY010000181.1:0-5625 GCA_963838455.1 Bryobacterales bacterium | reverse complement strand
GACATTCGAGCAAGCTGCCGGCTTCCTGCGCATCCGCGGAGGCGATCATCCGCTGGATATCACGGGCGTCCATCCGGAGTCGTATCCTGTGGTCGAGCAGATTGCCCAGGGCCTAAAGGTCCCGATCGAGCAGTTGATTCAACAACCGGCGTTGATCGACAAACTGGATAAGACCGGCATCGCCGCGGGCGTATACACGCTGAACGACATTCTGGAGGAGCTGCGCAAACCCGGCCGAGACCCGCGCGACAAGTTTCTCGCGCCCACCTTCAAGGAGGGCGTCAAGGAGATTAGCGACCTCGCTGCGGGTATGGCGCTGGAAGGCATTGTCACCAACGTGACCAAGTTCGGAGCGTTTGTGGATGTGGGCGTCCATCAGGATGGACTGGTGCACATCAGCGAGCTGGCGGATCGCTACATCAAGGAGCCGAGCGATGTGGTGAAGGTCGGCCAGATCGTGAAGGTTCACGTGCTGAGCGCGGACGCGAAGAACAAGCGCATCGCGCTGTCCATGAAAACGCCGGGCGGGAAGAAGCCGGCGCCGGCAACGGCGACAGCGGCGTCGCCAAAGCCCGCGCCTCCGAAGCCGAGCATGGACGAGAAGCTCGCCGCTCTGGCGGAGCGTTTTAAGAAACGCTAAAGCGGTGGAAGCGCCGCTGAATACAATAGGAGAACATGCCCGAATCCCCGATTACAGCACGCGAGAAAGATTTTGCCGCCTGGTATCAGGACGTCACCATACAAGGCGACATGGCCGAGCCGGCCGAAATCGTCAAAGGTTGCATGGTGATCAAGCCCAACGGCTACGCCGTGTGGGAACACATCCAGCGCGAGCTGGACGTCCGCATCAAGGCCACCGGCCATTCCAACATCTATCTGCCGCTGCTGATCCCGCAAAGCTTCCTGCAAAAGGAAGCCGAGCACGTGGAGGGTTTTTCGCCGGAGCTGGCGGTGGTGACCATCGCTGGCGGCAAGGTGCTGGAAGAACCGTACGTGATTCGTCCGACTTCGGAGACCATCGTCGGGCACTTCTTCAAGCGCTGGATTCAGAGCTATCGCGATCTGCCGCTGCTGATCAACCAATGGGCCAACGTGATGCGCTGGGAATTGCGGACGCGCATGTTCCTGCGGACGTCGGAGTTTCTGTGGCAGGAGGGTCACACCGCGCACGCCTCGCATGCGGAGGCTCTGGAAGAAGTGGTGCGCATGCTGGATGTGTACGCCGACGTTGCCGAGAACGTGATGGCCATGCCGGTGATTCGGGGCGTGAAGACGCGCGCGGAAAAGTTCGCGGGCGCGGAAAGCTCCTACGCCATTGAGGCGATGATGCAGAACGGGCTGGCGCTGCAGGCCGGCACCAGTCACGACCTGGGCCAGAATTTCGGTCGCGCGTTCGACGTGCAGTTCCAGACTAATGAAGGCAAGCTCGATTACGTATGGCAGACCAGTTGGGGCGTGAGCACTCGGCTGGTGGGCGGGCTGATCATGACTCACTCCGACGACAAGGGCCTGGTGCTGCCTCCCAAGGTGGCGCCGCGCAAGGCTGTGGTCGTGCCGATCTATCGCAAGGATGAGGAAAAGGCGCAGGTGATGGAAGCAGCCTCAAAGATGGCTGCGGATTTGGGTGCACATCTGGATGCCCGCGAAGGGCAAGCGCCCGGCGCGAAGTTTTACCACTGGGAGAGGCGAGGGGTCCCGGTGGTGTTCGAGCTCGGCCCGCGCGATCTGGCCTCGGGCAAGACCGTGATCAAGCGCCGCGACACCGGGACCAAGGAAGTGATCCCGCAGGAAGACGCCGCGGCGAAGCTGGCGGCGACGCTGGAGGCGATGCAGACGGATCTGCTGGCGAAGGCTCGCGCGCGTCTGAAGCAAAACACCGTGCTGGCGAATTCGATCGAAGAGGTCGAAGAGATTTTACGCGATGTCACCGCGGAGAGAGGCGGAGGAAAGTTTGTGATGGCGCACGTAAAAGACGATCCGTCCGTGGATGAGCGCGTCAAAGCGTTCAAAGCCAGCGTCCGCAACATTCCTTTGGTGGATGAGTTCGACGGTCCGGGCAAGTGCATCGTCACCGGGGAGCCGGTGGAGAAGCGTGCGGTGATCGCGAAAGCGTACTGACGCGGTAAAGAATCGCGCCCGCCAACGTGAACAGCAGGAGCACGCTGAATTCGCTGAGCGCGCTGATTTGCGGATACCTGGGGACTCCGAAGGGGAGCACTGCCCCAGCAACGAGGGACGTTGCCACTTCCCGGCCCTTCGAGCCTTTTCCAACGCTCCATCCGATCACAAACGGCGCCAGCGTGCAAAGAGCGATCGCGGTAATGCGCCCAGTCCACAGATTCGGCCGTATCGGAAGCACGAGATAGGGGCCGCTGTACAAGAGAAAACCACTGACAACCTGCGCCAGCCAGCCTGACGCCGCAAGACCGAGGGTGGTGAGCGGATGCGCGAACAGGTCGCGCAAAAAACCGGCTCCCGCGGTTCTGAAGACGCTCCACCAGAACCACCACGATCCGCGTGCCGGGCGCTCCTCCAGGAGATCGCCGATCGTAGACCTGGCACTGGCCGGCGACGCGACCAGCGACAGAATCAATTCGGCCGCGATCCCTTCACGCATGAGTTATCCCAGAAGTTTGCCGAGCCGCACGCCGGCGCTGGAGCGCCGCGCCCAGGAGCATGCTGAAACTCGCGGCGACAATGATGCGCGGATCCTCAGTCGGGAACGGGTGTCCAATCTTCCGCATCTGCAGAGCCGAAAGGCACAGAGAAAGCAAGCAAAAGCTGACGCGCATCACAATCCCGGCTGTCGCGCTCGCAAGCTCGCGCTGCGGAGGCTGACGAGCGTTCTGCCCGCCGACCACGAACGGGACAAGAGAGCACATGGCGCCGATGAGAAGCGGTGCAGCCCACGGCGACGGAGCTGACACCGCAACCCCGGGCTCATAGTAATGCACCCGTGGAAGCCACATGAAGAGCGGGAATCCAAACAAGAAGGTGTACACGATCGTCGTGCCGAGCGCCCAAAACGCGCGGCCGATCGCCCAACCCGGATGCAGCCTTAGATCCTGCCACAGATGCGACGCTGCCGTGCCCAGAACGCTCCACCAGAACCACAGGCGGCCACGCTCGGACCGCTCCTCCTGCAAATCTCCGATCGCCGCGGCTGCTCGGCCGGGCGCAATCACCAGCGATAAAATCCACTCGGCGGAGAACCGCATCACGCATGCGCCACCCCCGGCAGTTTCAATCCCTTTAACAATCGTTGATAGGAGCGCTGGGCTCGCGCGACCGCCTTGATCCCCTCCGCCGTCACCTTGAAGTAGCGCTTGGCGCGGCCGCCGCGAAGAGGCGTCGGATCGCCCATGGTGGAGGTCACCAGTCCCTTGTCTTCCAGCCGATCGAGCGTGGTATAAAGCGCTCCCGGCGATGGCTCGCGGCCGGTGCAGGCGGAAATTTCCGCACCGATCGCGACTCCATAGGCATTCTCGCCGGCGCGCAGAATCGCCAGCAGCACGGTCTGCTCAAATTCCCCTAGGAAGTTCGGCTGCGGCATATAACACCTACATCGTAGTTTAAAGGCTCGCGTGGGTCAACCAATCCGCTGGGTGTAGAATGGTACGCGGTTCGCACGGGAGGACATGCACATGCTCACCACATCCAAGTTGACTTTCTATACGGCAGCCGCGGCTGCACTCGCGACAGGCACCGCGGGCTGGGTCTTTTCGCAGACCCCCGCTCCGCAAGCGGCTCAAGCGCCTGCGGCTCAGAAGGGTGGCGGCGCTCCTCAAATCGGTGGCGCGCCGGATCCCAACGCGCGGCCCAACGCAATCGAACACATCAAGGTCCACAGCGTGGCGCTGGAGAGCAACCTGCTGGGCGATTCGCCGGATCGCGACGTCTTCGTGTACCTGCCACCCAGTTACGCGACTAGCAAAAATCAGCGCTACCCGGTGGTGTACATGCTGCACGGCTACGGCCTGACGGCGGAGCGCTGGGTTCCGTTCATCGGCATGCCTGCACTGGCGGACAAAGACATCGCCGCGGGCACTTCGAAAGAGATGATCCTGGTGAGCCCGGATTCTTACAACAAGTACAACGGCGCGATGTATTCGTCCTCGCCCACCAACGGCGATTGGGAGACGTTCCTCACGCAGGAACTGGTGGCCTACGTCGACTCCCACTACCGCACCATCGCCACGCGAGCCAGCCGCGGCTTGATGGGACATTCCATGGGCGGCTACGGCACATGGCGCCTGGCGATGAAATACCCGGACGTGTATTCCAGCATCTACGCGATGAGCTCCTGCTGTCTGCTGAATTATCCCCAGCCTCCGGGAGCCGGTCGTGGCGGTGCGGCTGCTGGTCAAGGACGTCGCGACGCGAAGGGTCCTGCTCCCGCTGCTGCGGCCAATGACGGCAAACAGAACGCCAAGCAGACCGGCGGACGCGGCGGTCGCGGAGGGCGCGGCGGAGGGTTCGCCAACACGCCTATGGCCGAGGCGGCGGCTTGGAGCTCCAATCCGATGCGGCCTCCGTTGTTCTTCGATCAGCCTACGGAGGACGGCAAGTTCCGCCCGGAGATCGCCGCCAAATGGGCAGCGAATTCGCCCATCGCCATGCTCGATCAGTACCTGTCGAATATGAAGAAGTTCAAGGCCATCGCCATGGACGTGGGACTGCAGGATACGCTCGCCAACTCCAACAAGCAGATGGACGCGATGCTGACGCAGTTCGGGATCGTCCATACTTTCGAGACCTACGAGGGCGATCACACCAACCACGTGAAGGACCGGTTTGAGCAGAAGGCGCTGCCGTTCTTCACCGCGAACCTCGAATTCGCGCCGGCTAAGGGCCACACCAAGACTGTAAGCAAGCGTTGACGGAGTCTCAACAACGGGGCGCGTGGCGGTTTTCCGCCACGATCTTCTTAAGCGCGTTCCTCCTGTTTCAGGTGCAGCCGATGGTGGCGCGCGCGTTGCTACCCCGATTCGGCGGCACTCCTGCGGTGTGGAGCACCTGCCTGCTGTTCTTTCAGGCGGCGCTGCTGGCCGGTTACTGCTACGCGCACGCGAACCGGTGGCGCTGGCTGCATTTGGCAGCGCTGGCTATTTCGGCGTTTTTTCTTCCGCTCACCATCCGTTCCTCCAGCGGCAGCGATCCCACCCTGCAGATTCTGACGGTGCTGGCGTTGTCGGCCGGCGTTCCTTACTTCCTGCTCTCCTCGACGGCTCCGCTGCTGCAACGCTGGTTCGCTGCGGCGCACCCGCTGGAATCGCCGTGGCGATTGTACGCTCTCTCCAACGCCGGCTCGTTTATCGCGCTGCTCAGTTATCCCTTTGCCGTCGAGCCGTTCGTTCGCCTGGGCACGCAGTTGCGGATCTGGTCCGGGTTCTACGCGGCGTTTGTGGTCCTGTGCGCGTTCACGGCAGTGCAGGCGCGGGAACCAGCCGAGGCGCACGCGGCAGCCGCGGCCGAGCCGAAACCCGCGTGGCGCACGGTGCTGCTGTGGCTCGCGCTCGCAACCTGCGGATCCATCGTCCTGCTAGCGACCACCAACGAGATCTCGCAGGAGGTCGCGGTCAACCCGTTCCTATGGGTCGCGCCGCTGTCGCTGTACCTGTTGAC
>CAWISY010000180.1:0-5986 GCA_963838455.1 Bryobacterales bacterium | reverse complement strand
AAACGTATTGCTGTACACAATAGCCGCGATGGTAGCGGCACACCAGGCAGGCTCTGCGTACAACGTCGAGAGCCGCCACCGCCGCGCGGATGGCGTCTACCGCTGGTTCAACATCCGCGGCTTTCCCTTGCGCGATCCGCAAGGGCAGATCCTGCGCTGGTTTCACCTGCTGATCGATATCGATGACCGCAAGCGGGCCGAGGAGAGAGTCCGCCAGAGCGAGGCGGATCTGATCGAGGCGCAGAGGCTCAGCCACACGGGAAGCTGGAAACACGACCTGGCATCCGGGGTGGTAACCATCACTCCGGAAGTGCTCCGGATTTTCGACATCAGGCCGGACGAAGACGCATCGACGGCCGACTTTTTTCTTAGCCGCATTCACCCCGAGGACAGGCCTGGTGAAGCACTGAACTATGAGCGTGCCGCGATGACCAAGGCTGACTTCGAATCCGATTATCGGGTCGTCCTTCCAGATGGCTCCATCAAGCATATTCATAATTGCGGTCATCCGAAGCTGAATGAGGCGGGCGAGCTTGTCACGTTTGTAGGGACCGTGATGGATGTCACCGCGGCAAAGCTGGCGGAAGAAAAGATCCGCCAAAGCGAGTGGGAAGCTCGGCAACTTCTGGATCTTTCGCCACTGCATATCACGCTGCTGGGGCCCGGCGGAACTCGCATCTATAACAATCGTGCCGCCCTCGATTATTACGGTCTCACCCTTGAAGAGTGGCGGGGCGCTGATTTGCAGAGGCTGCTGCATCCGCTGGACGCCGAGCGCGGGACGAATGAACTCTCCGGCAGATTCCAGGACGGGTCCCCGTTTGACTACGAAGCGCGGTTAAAGGGAAGAGACGGACAGTATCGCTGGTTTCATTACCGCTTAAGCCCAATGCTGGACGAACAGGGGCGAATCACGCGGTGGTATTGCGCCGGTACCGATATCCACGATCGCAAGTCGGCTGAGCAAAGGCTCCTGGACGAGAATGTTTCCCTCCGCGAAGAAATCGATAAGACATCGATGTTTGAGGAGATCGTCGGGACCTCCGCGCCGCTGAAAAGCGTGGTTTCCCGCATATCCAAAGTCGCGCCCACCGACTCCGGGGTTCTGATTACCGGCGAAACCGGCACGGGCAAGGAACTGGTTGCCCGCGCGATCCACCGCCGTTCACAACGCTCCTCCTACGCATTTGTCAGCGTGAACTGTGCCGTGATCCCGCGCGACCTGATCGCATCAGAGCTTTTCGGCCACGAAAAAGGCGCCTTCACCGGAGCGGCGCAGATGCGCTTGGGGCGCTTCGAGCTGGCCTCCGGGGGCACTCTCTTCCTCGATGAGGTCGGTGAGCTGCCTGCCGAGACCCAGATCGCCCTCTTGCGGGTTTTACAAGAACGCCAATTTGAGCGTGTCGGTGGAACTGGATCCGTCCGCGCCGATGTTCGGGTGATCGCCGCCACCAATCGCGACCTGGAAGCCGCCATCGCCGCGGGTACCTTTAGAAGCGATCTGTTTTACCGGCTCAACGTCTTTCCGATTGAAATGCCCGCTCTGCGGGAAAGAAAAGAGGACATTCCTTTGCTGGTCGAATACTTCCTGGATCGTTACGCCAGGAAGGCGGGGAAGAGCTTCAAAGCTGTGGGCAAAAGGAGCCTCGATCTGCTGCAGTCCTACCCTTGGCCCGGTAATATTCGCGAATTGCAGAATGTGATTGAGCGGTCCGTCATTGTCAGCGAAACGGATACTTTCTCGGTCGATGAGAGCTGGCTATCGCGCCACCCTCCTGCGATCGAGCCGGACAGTCGCCCCGACGTATTCAAGAAGGACCTGTTCAAGAAGGATCCCTCTCAGGAGAAGCGATCATCGAGGCTGCTCTGAGTGAATGCGGAGGACGCGTGTACGGACCTGGGGGCGCCGCCGAAAAACTCCGCATGCCGCGGTCGACTCTGGAGTCGAAGATCCGGTCACTGAAGATCGACAAGAATCGGTTCAAGGAGGCAACGTGAGAAGCTCTTTGTCCAGGCATTCGCCAATTGCCGAGGTTCACCAATGGCATGAGTCCGCCAATCCATTTCCTTTCAGTACGTTGCCGATTGGCCCTCGGCCTGCATCCCTGCGGCACTAAGGGAGCCCAGATGCCTGGCGGGATCAAGATGCTACGCATTCACAGGTTGGCGAACGGGGAAGTGGTTTTTACGCTAAGCGGCCGCTTGGACCAAGAGCATATTGCCGAGGTGGACGCGCTGGTCAAGTCGGAAACTGGCCGGCCTATTTTTCTCGACCTCAAGGATGTGACTCTGGCAGGTCAAGAAGGCGTCGATTTTCTAGCCCAGTGCGAAGCGGCTGGCATCGCTGTGGTGAATTGCGCTCCGTACGTGCGCGAGTGGATCACCAGACAACGAAACGGACGCTAATACCTACGATTTGATTTGAGGAAAGGAAAGGCAATGGCAATCTTAGACTTGATCGGATCCAGTGCAAAGTTCCGGACTTTGCTCGAGGACGTAGAGATGGTTGCGCCGGTGGACTCGGCCGTGCTGATCCAGGGCGAAACCGGCACGGGCAAGGAAGTGATCGCTCGGGCGATTCATGAGGCCGGCCCGCGCCGCAAGAACCGTTTCGTAGCTCTCAACTGTGCGGCCATTCCCAGCGCTCTGCTCGAAAGCGAGCTCTTCGGCCACGAAAAGGGCGCATTCACGGGCGCCGTCGCTCAGGCCATGGGGCGCTTTCAGGCCGCGGATCGCGGAACTCTGTTCCTGGACGAAATCGGCGATCTTCCGCTGGAACTCCAGCCCAAGCTGCTTCGCGCGCTGCAGGAGAAGCAGATCGAGCGGCTTGGCGGCAACCATACTTTGCAGGTCGACGTGCGGGTCATCGCGGCTACCAACCAGGACCTTGGGCAGATGGTGGAGGAGCGGAAATTCCGCGCCGACCTGTACTACCGGCTGAACGTATTTCCAATGACCTTGCCTCCGCTCCGGGAGCGCGCCGAGGATATTCCACTCCTGGTGGAGCACTTCGTAGAAAAGTTCGCCAGACAACAAGGCAAAGTCATCGAACGGATCCCCGGCGAAGTGATGGACGCGCTGAAACGCCATGACTGGCCGGGCAATGTCCGGGAACTGCAAAACGTAATCGAGCGCGCCGTGATCATGACCGCGGGTCCCGAGCTGAGCCGGCAAACGGCAGTGCATGTGAAGCCGGAAGGCGAGCTTGCACCCGCGAGTACGAATGTCGTGGCCGAACCCGCGCCGATCAAGACGCTGGCTGACGCCGAACGGGCACATATCATGGCGACGCTTCAGGAAACCAATTGGGTGATCGGCGGACCACGTGGAGCCGCCGCAAAACTGGGACTGCCGCGGACAACATTAATCTCCCGGATGCAGCGGCTCGGGATTTCGAGCGACCCGGCGGGACAGCGAGACCAACACTCGACCCCAGCGACAATCAGCCGTCCGGCGTGAGAGATGATTCAGCACCTGCTTTACGAAAGATGGGAGCGGCGGCAAACACATGGGCAATGTCATAGAGGGTAATTACCGCTTAAGCCGGCGGCCCATGTTACGATTGGCTGAATGCCTATTGATCACATTCTCACACTGCTAATTGCGGAACGAGACAGAATTAACCGAGCCATAGAAGCACTGAGCGGAACTACCAAGCGCCGGGGACGGCCTCCGAAGAATCCCCTCGTGGCTGCCGCTGCCATCGCTGCGCCCGCTGCCCCTGCGGCGCCTGCCAGGAAGAAGCGCCACTTCTCCGCCGCCCAAAGAGCCGCCGCCGCGGAACGAATGCGCCTCCGGTGGGCTGCAAAGCGGAAGGCCGAGCCCAAGCCGAAGTCCAAATAATAGGGAGTCCGTTGACACCCTCCCTATTACGTGTTACGATACTACGCAGCACGTAATAGATATGCACCCTCTACTGCCCAAACACGCATGAAGCGGCTCATCTATTGGGTCGCGAAGATGTATCCGCAAGCGTGGCGGGAGCGCTACGGCGAGGAGTTTGAAGCGCTGCTCGACGATGCGGGAACCGGTATGGGCATAGCATGTAACGTGCTGATGGGAGCGGTCATGATGCAATTCCACCGATGGAAGGCACTCGGGCTGGCGGTCCTCCTCGGCTCGGTGGCTCTGTTCTTAGCCTGGTGGTGGGGCGGACAACGGCAGTTCATCACGCCGGGCACTCACCAGGTCTTCCGCGAGGACTCGAACGTTGGAGCGATGGTAGGATTTCTGGTATCCATCGCCGGGGGAATCGCCGGCTTGGTGGCATTGCTTCACATCAACGACCGCAACTTTCGCCAGGCGGCGCGTGCGGGCTGGATTTGCGCCGCCATCTTAGTTCCGTATACGGCGGTGGTGGTGCTGGTCTCGTTCCTCACACCGAGGACGATCGTTAGTGTGTCCGATAGTTACTGCTGGGACCTCTGGTGCATGGGCATACCGAATGTGAACGTGGTTCCGCAGGGCGGAAATACCCTCTATACCGCCGACGTCCGCATCTTCTGCGATTCCACTCACCCGCATCGTGCGCCCGCCGACGCTGCGAAGAATTTCTTTTATGTACTCGATGAACGCGGCCGGCGTTTCCCGCTGCTCCGGGACGCGTCGTTCGGTGACGCGGATATCGTTGTGAACCCCGGCCAAACCGTAGCGTCGTCTCTAAGTTTCCGCGCGCCGTCGGACGCACGCCAGCTCTATTTAATGGGCAACGACGACGGGGGGCTTCCCTGGGTGTATTTGTACTTCGGCAGCGACATCTCTCTGTTCCACCGCCGCCCGCTCCTGCGGGTAATTTGAAAGCAAGAATCGGAGTTCACGTTTCGCGCCTGGCTGGTAGCTTAGAGTCATGAGCATGGAGTCATGAGCAAGCCCGACAGTCAATATTGGGCCGCGGTTGTGGCCAGGGATGCTTCGGCCGACGGGGAATTCTACTATTCGGTCAAGACCACGGGAGTCTACTGCCGCCCTTCCTGCGCTGCGCGGCTCGCACGGCGTGAGAACGTCGACTTCCACCTGACCCGCGCCGACGCCGAAAGAGCAGGATTTCGGCCGTGTAAGCGCTGCCAGCCCGATCAGCCTTCGTTAAAGGATCAACATGCGGCCACCATCGCCCGAGTCTGCCGGTTGATCGAATTTTCAGAGACCTTGCCCACTTTGGCCCAACTGGCCATAGATGCCGGGTTGAGCCCCTATCACTTCCATCGCGTCTTCAAAGCCGTCACCGGAATGACGCCCAAATCCTACGCGACCGCCCAAAGAGCCCAGCGCATGCGGCGCGCATTGCCGAAGAGCAACACCGTCACCCAGGCAATTTATGACGCCGGCTTCAACTCCAATGGGCGATTCTACGCCGCCAGCGATGACTTGCTCGGGATGACTCCCTCGCGCTATCGGGCCGGCGGTGCGAACACATGCATTCATTTTGCCGTCGGCGAATGCTCCCTCGGGTCGATTCTGGTGGCGCAAAGCGAACGCGGCGTTTGCGCCATTCTGCTCGGCGACGATCCGGAAGCCCTGGTTCGCGACCTCGATGATCGCTTTCCGAAAGCCAACCTGGTGGGCGGCGATCGCGGTTTTGAGCAAGTCATCGCCGCAGTCGTTGGCTTGGTGGAGACTCCCGCATCGAAGTTCGAGCTTCCGCTCGACATTCAAGGCACTATTTTTCAGCAGCGCGTTTGGAAAGCTCTCTTGGCGATTCCGCCGGGTTCCACCGCGAGCTATAGCCAGATCGCCACGAGCATCGGCGCTCCGAAATCGGCCCGCGCGGTAGCACAGGCTTGCGGCGCTAATACCCTCGCAGTCGCCATCCCGTGCCATCGAGTGGTGCGTAACGACGGAGCAGTTTCCGGATATCGCTGGGGCGTGGAGCGCAAGCGCGCGCTGCTGGAGCGGGAGTCTCGGTGCTGATTCCTTACTGTTCCCGGCTTTACTGTTCCCAGCCGCCACCCAGCGCGTTGTAGATCTGCACCAGGGCGAGGCGTTCGTT